>JAIFLB010000113.1 GCA_020049245.1 Betaproteobacteria bacterium
TTTTGAAGAAACCAAACACGGGAGGGGAAGTCAGAGGCTGCGTTGTAAGCCCATAAATTCTATCATGCGAGCCCTTTTCCCTATGACACATGCGCCCAAGATGAAATCTTCTTCTCGTGTTTTCACGTTGTTGGCGAAGTTCGCGATATTCGCGATGTTTTTCGCGACGGCTGCTCCGGCGCGTGCCGAAATTGTCGAACAGACTTTGTCCAACGGCCTGAAAGTGATCGTCAAGACCGACCGGCGCGCGCCGGTGGCGGTGTCGCAGGTCTGGTATCGCGCCGGCAGCATGGATGAAAGTTACGGCACCACCGGTGTCGCGCATGTGCTGGAACACATGATGTTCAAGGGCACCAGGGACGTGCCGGCGGGCGAGTTTTCAAAGCGCATCGCGGCGGCGGGCGGGCGTGAGAATGCGTTTACCTCGCGCGACCACACGGCGTATTTCCAGACCTTGCAGAAAGATCGGCTGGAGTTGGCACTCAAACTGGAAGCCGACCGGATGGCCAATCTGGTGTTGTCGGCCGACGAATTCGCGAAAGAAATCAATGTCGTGATGGAAGAGCGCCGCATGCGCACCGAGGACAACGCGCAGGCCAAGCTGTATGAAGCACTGATGGCCACGGCGTATCAGTCGCATCCGTATCGGCATCCGGTGATTGGCTGGATGGACGATCTGAAGAACATGAAAGTGGACGATGCGCGCCGTTGGTATGAAAACTGGTACAGCCCGAACAACGCCACGCTGGTGGTCGCCGGCGATGTCGATCCGGCACAGGTGTTGGCCTGGGCGCAACAGTATTTCGGCGCCATTCCGAGTCGCGCCTTGCCCGAACGCAAGCCGCAACGCGAGCCGGAACAGATCGGCATGAAGCAGGTCACGGTGCGTGCGCCGGCCAAGTTGCCGGTGGTGGCGCTGGTCTGGCAGGCGCCCAATCTGGCCGATCCAGCGAATGACTGGGAGCCGTATGCGCTGGAAATTCTGGCTGGCGTGCTGGATGGACATGCTTCCGCGCGCTTGAATCAGTCACTGGTGCGCGACAAGCAGATCGCCAACGAGGCGAGCGCGGGCTATGACTCGATCTCGCGCGGCCCGGGCATGTTCTCGGTGGATGCTTCGCCGGTGGAAGGGCAGACCGTCGGCGTCGTCGAAGCCGCGCTGAAGGCGGAGATTGCGCTTCTGGTCCAGGCTGGCGTCAGCGAAACCGAGTTGAACCGGGTCAAGGCGCAAGTGCTGGCCAGCCAGGTTTATCAGCAGGATTCCCTGTTCTATCAGGCGATGCAGATCGGTGAGTGGACGACCGCCGGACTGGATTACAAGGCGCGCGATATCCGCTACGCCAAACTCAAGGCGGTGACGGCGGAGCAAGTGCGTGATGTGGCAAAGAAATATCTGGTCGATGAACGACTGACCGTGGCCATACTGGACCCGCTGCCAATGCCGGAAGGCAAACCTGCTTTTCAACGTAATCTGATCGGAGGCGGCCATGGTCGTTAAATATCTGCTGCCATTCGTGGTGGCCTTCGGGCTGGCCATGGTTTCGGCATCCAGCGCCTGGGCTGGCTTGAATATCCAGCATTGGCAAACCTCGCAAGGCGCCCGTGTGGTGTTTGTCGAAAATCATGACTTGCCAATGCTCGATCTGAGTGTCGGTTTTGCCGCCGGTAGCGCGCGCGAAATCCGCGCGAAATCCGGTCTGGCCAATCTGACGCGACATATCATGGGCTTGGGCGCGGGGGATTACAGCGAGCGTGATATCGCCGAGAAACTGGCCGATGTCGGGGCGGTGATGTCGGGCAGTTTCGATGCGGATCGCGCCGGTTTCTCGTTGCGTAGCTTGAGCGGGGAAGTTGAGCGCAATCAGGCAATCAATCTGCTGGTATCGATCCTGTCGCAGCCGCGTTTCGATGCCGCCGTACTCGAACGCGAAAAAGCGCGTGTGGTGGCCTCTCTGGAAGAGGCGGCGACGAAACCTGAAAGCATTGGAGAGAAGGCATTCCAGGCCGCGCTTTACGGTGATCATCCCTATGGGTTGCCTGAAAGCGGTGAGGTCGAGTCTGTGCGTGGCCTGACGCGGGACGATCTGGCCGAGTTTTACCGGGCGCATTACCGCGCCAGAAACATGACGGTCGCCATGATGGGCGATCTGAGCCGGGCCGAGGCAGAGGCGATTGCCGAGCGGTTGGCGGCAGATTTGCCGCCCGGCGAGGCGCCGCCGCCGATCCCTGCGGTGCGGGTGAACACGCAAGGGCAGGAAAAAATCATCCCGCACCATGCCACGCAAAGCCATCTGTTCATGGGTTTGCCGGGGTTGATGCGGGAAGACCCGGATTATTTTCCGCTGCTGGTCGGCAACTATATTTTGGGCGGCGGTGGCTTCGATTCCCGCTTGACCAATTCGGTGCGCCAGAAGAAAGGCCTGGCTTACAGCGTTTACAGCTATTTCATGCCGATGCGCGAACTCGGACCGTTCCAGATTGGTTTGCAGACCCGGCGTGATGCGACCGACGAGGCAGTGCGCACGGTGCGCGAGGAATTGGCGCGCTATCTGGCGGAAGGGCCGAGCGAGGCCGAGTTGACGCAGGCGAAGAACAATCTGATCGGCGGCTTCCCGCTACGCATCGACAGCAACCGGAAGATTCTCGAACACCTGGCAATGATCGGTTTCTATCAATTACCGTTGAATTGGTTGGAGACCTATTCCCCACAGGTGGCGGCGGTAAAGCGGGAAGAAATCCTGCGGGCATTCCGGTCGCGGGTGAAACCCGAGTCGCTGATGACGGTGATCGTCGGCGGCCAACCTGATGTCAAGGCGGAGTCGGTTGCCAAATAAGGCGCGGCTAAGCAATTCGGTACGGATTATCGGCGGCGAATTTCGCAGCCGGATTCTGCATTTTCCGGATGCCACCGGTTTGCGGCCGACACCGGATCGGGTACGCGAAACCCTGTTCAATTGGCTGGGCCAGCGCTTGCATGGCCTGGTCTGTCTGGACGCATTCGCCGGTAGCGGTGCCTTGGGATTCGAGGCCGCCTCGCGCGGCGCCGAGCGAGTGGTGATGCTGGAGCGGGATAGCAAGGCGCGCGCGGCGTTGAAGCAAAATGCGGCCCTGTTGCAAACACGTGGCGTCGAGGTCTTGCAAATGGATGCGCTGGCCTATATGTCAGCGGCAGGAGAGATGTTCGATGTGATTTTTCTTGATCCGCCGTTTGATCAGAATTTGTTGGCGCCCGCCATTCAAAGCGCGGCGACACGATTGCGCGAGGGCGGTAAAATTTACGCCGAATCCCCTACATCCTTCACTCCAGAAGGGTTTTCCGTTGTACGCCAAGGCCGAGCTGGTCTTTCGCATTTTTGTTTGTTGGAGCCGGTTTGACTCATTCGAGCAGTTCTCGCCGCGTCATTGTTTATCCGGGCACGTTTGATCCGTTGACACGCGGCCATGAGGATATTGTGCGGCGCGCGTTGAATCTTTTCGATGAGGTGATCGTTGCGGTTGCCGACAATGTGCCGAAACTGCCCTGTTTCAGTCTCGCCGAACGGGTTGATCTGGCGCGTACCGTGCTGGCTGACCTGCCCGGTGTGAAGGTGATGCCGTTTAATGGATTGCTGGTCAATTTTGTGCGCGAAGTCGGCGCTCACATGGTGTTGCGTGGATTGCGCGCGTTGTCCGATTTCGAATACGAGTTTCAGTTGGCCGGGATGAATCGGCGGCTGGACCCCGCAATGGAAACGGTGTTTCTGACGCCGGCGGAGCAACATATGTTTGTTTCCGCCAGCATGGTGCGCGAGGTTGCGCGTTTACATGGGGATGTCTCGCCTTTTGTGCATCCCGTGGTGGTTGGGCGGTTAGCTGATAAATTCGCGGAAAAATCCGCTACCTGATTGCTTAACAGATTGGCTTAACAGAACTGAAAAGGAATATTCCATGGCTTTGATGATTACCGATGAATGTATCAACTGTGATGTCTGTGAGCCGGAGTGCCCCAACGATGCCATTTCGCAGGGCGAGGACATTTACATCATCGACCCGAACAAGTGCACCGAATGTGTTGGCCATTTCGATACGCCGCAGTGTCGGGAAGTCTGTCCGGTGGATTGCATCCCGTTGAACCCGAATTATGTTGAAGATCAGGATCAGCTGAAGGCCAAGTATGAGAAGCTGACCGCTGGCAAGTAACTGTTTTTTAATAAAAAAGCGCGGCCAAGCCGCGCTTTTTGCATTTTTTGTTTAACGCTTCAGCGTTGAACGTCTCAGGCGGCGAGCAGATCAGGCTTCAGATTGGCCGGAATCAATGCGGTGCGAACCGCTTCGGAAAGATGGTTAAGTTCGGTGTGTTGCCGGATGACCTCGACATGCATCTGATCGAGTTCGCCAATTCGGTCATCCAGCGTGTCGGCTGCCTTGTGGATGCGTTTGACACTCTCCAGACGGCGGCGCAATTGCATCTGATGTTCGCGCACCTGGCCTTCCATGGGCGACATCACGGCTTTCAACCAGTTTTCGACATCTCGGTTGAGGATCTCGAAAACCTGCACGACTCGGCTGGCCAAGGTCTCGAAAAAGCGTGAAGTCAGTGTGTACTGCTCAGTGGTCAGGAAGGTGTAGAACGTGTTGAATTGCTGATCGTAGGCTTCTTCCAGGCGCTGCAATTCCTTGCGATAGCGCAGCATGGAAAAGGGGGGAATGCTGATCAGGTTGATGCCATGTTCCAGATTCAGCTTGTGGTACATCGCCTCCATCAT
The DNA here is from genome assembly GCA_020049245.1 of Betaproteobacteria bacterium. Lineage (GTDB taxonomy): Bacteria > Pseudomonadota > Gammaproteobacteria > Burkholderiales > Thiobacillaceae > PFJX01. The sequence continues at coordinate 4,746 of JAIFLB010000113.1, forward strand.
CTTGTTGATTTCATCGATCTGGTTGTTGGCGCCTTCCAGTCGATCGTCAACCCGCTTGAAAAAGCTGCTCATGGCATCCCGAATGCCTTTGGTGAAGCGACTCGAAACCATGCTTTCACGGGCGCCTCGCACTTCTTCGCGGAGTCCGTCCATGCCGATTTTGGAGAACAATTTGATGCTTTGCTGCGAGTAAACCGAACGTAACGCCTGGAATTGCTGCAAACCACGTTCGAAACTCTCTTTATCGGAGGTGATCTTGGTCATGATGTGGCCGACCACATCCTGGTTCTTGCCTTGCAAGCCCTTGAGTTCATTGAGCTGTTCTTCAATGCCTCGTTGCCTGCCTTCGAGCAGAGCAAGACTGTTGTCGAGCAAATCACTCAGTTCTGCTTCGGTCTGGTCGCGCACGATGGCTTGCTTGGATGAGATCAGTTCATCCGACAGGGCTTTTTCCAGCGCGGTCAGCCGGCTTCGTTTCAACAAGGCTTCATCGCCGCTGATCTTGGCGAGCAGGCCCTTTTGCGCGGAAACAGGAAATATCTGGCTTGCATTGATGCCAAGCAATTCGGCGCAGGACTTCACCTGGCTATCAATTTCCGCGTTGATCTGGGCTTCACTTTTCAGGTCGTCCCACAAGCCGTCGATCTTGTTCAGCGCCACCAGACGGCCACGATTCTTGCCGCGAGAATAGATGTGGCTGCGCCAGACTTCGATGTCGGATTTGGTGACGCCGGTGTCGGCGGCCAGCACAAACAACACCGCATGCGCATTCGGCAAGAGGTTGAAGGTGAGTTCTGGTTCGACGCCGATCGCGTTGAGGCCGGGGGTGTCGTAAACCACTAGCCCTTTCTCGAGAAACGGGTGCGGGAAATTGATGATGGCGTGGCGCCAGGCCGGGATGGTGACCGTACCATCGGCATTCATGCTCAGGCTGGCATGCGGGTCGTCGGGAATGTAGAGGCCGAGGTGGGTTGCTTCGTCCAGGCTGACCGATTTCACCCGACAGACTTCCTGCATGGCTTGCGCGACGTTACCGGCGGATGAAGTGTCCATCGGAACGGTGCTCCACTCGTCCGGATAACCCTTGTATTCAGAAATACTGGCATTCGAAAGGCGCGTCTCGATCGGTAGCAACTCGATCATGGGCGGCTTGGCCGGGTCGTAAAGCAGTTCGGTTGGGCACATCGTGGTGCGCCCGGCCGTCGATGGGAGCAGGCGCTGTTGCAGGTCGGACAGGAAAATCGCGTTGATCAACTCGGATTTGCCACGGGAAAACTCGGCCACAAAGGCGACATGCAGCTTGTCTTCCGCAAGACGATCGATCAATTGCTGTAGCCGCAAGTCACGCTGCGAGTCGTTCAGGTCTTCTTTGCCCAACCAGTTGCGATAGTCGGAGATGCGGCGCGACAGTTCGCTGCGCCATTGGCTGTATGCCTCGAAGTCATTCACGAGTGAAACATTGGTCATCGTTCCGCCTCCAGCAGTGGCGCCATCTGGCCCCATATTCGTGGGCGCGACTCTAGCATAAATGCCTGCTTCTATAGGCAGCTAGCGTCGCTGACATTGCGGGCAATAGAAGCTGGAACGCGCGCTCTGGCGGAGTTGGCGGATCGGGCTGGCGCAAATTGAACAGGCTTCGCCGGCACGGCCATAAACAAAATAGCTTTGCTGGAAATACCCTGGTTTGCCATGCCCATCGACAAAGTCGCGCAGGCTGCTGCCTCCGGCGGCGATGGCTTGCGCCAGTGTCTGCCGAATTGCGTCCACCAGTCGCCCGCAACGTGGCCGGGAGAGCTTGCCGGCCGGTAGGCGCGGGTCGATGCCGGCATGAAACAAGGATTCGTTGGCATAGATGTTGCCGACCCCGACAATCAGACTGGCATCCATCAGCAACAGCTTGATGGCGGTTTTTCTGTGCTGGCATATCGCATGCAGACTGGCTGCGTTGAGGGCTTCAGTCAGCGGTTCCACGCCAAGATGTGCGATCAAGGGGTGTTGTTCAGGGTCTTCGCACCAGAGCAGAGCCCCAAAGCGACGCGGGTCGCGATACCTCAGGACTTGGTTGTCAGGCAGAAGAAAATCGACGTGATCATGCTTTTCCGGTTCGACAGTGGTCTGCGTCAGACGCAGGCTGCCGGACATGCCGAGGTGCATGATCAGCCAGCCGTGATCCAGTTGTGCCAACAGGTATTTGCCGCGCCGTGTCAGCCGGTGGATGCGTTGCCCGCGCGTCAGTGCATCCAGATTTTCCGGCACAGGCCAGCGCAAGCGGGATTGTCTGACCTCAGCGCCAAGCAGAATCTGATTTACCAGGGATGGCGCCAGTCCACGGCATACGGTTTCGACTTCTGGGAGTTCAGGCATGATGGCGTTTCGTGCTCAGGAGGAGATTTGGCTGGGTTACTGTCAAATGACTGCAACTTCTGATCGCAACTTCCCAGAGGTTAAGCGGTCTTGCATAATGAATCTGGTTTCAAATCCGGTTTTCTGGCGATGCTTAGCGTATCGCTTTCCGCTTGCGCCCAGTCACCGGTGATTCAAACCACCACGCCAGTCGCTGAAACGGTGCCTTTGCCGCCGGCTCAGTCGGGCCTGACTTCGCAAGTGTTGTATCAGTTTTTGTTGGGGGAGATCGCCGGGCAACGCGGTGAGCTAAAGCTGTCGGCCGAGGCATATGCCGATCTCGCCGTCAAAACACGCGATGCACGTATTGCAAAACGAGCGACGGAAGTGGCTCTCTATGCCCGGCTTGCGCCATTGGCGTTGAAAAATGCGCGTCTCTGGCAGGAACTCGAGCCGACTTCGCCGAAAGCTTTGCAGACGCTGTCTTCGCTGTTGGTTGGTAGCGGCCGCATGGCTGAAGCGCGTCCCTATTTGCAAGCCTGGCTGAAGACTGGAACGGGGGGGGCCGTCTTCCTCCAGTTGCATGGTTTGCTGGCCAAGCAAAAGGACAAACAGGCTGTGCTCGATCTGGTGGCTGATCTGGCGGCGAATTTCCCGAGTACGCCGGAAGCGCATTTCGCGGTTGCCCAGGCAGCATGGCATGCCGGCAACGGCGCCAAGGCATTGGGTAGTCTGGACGAAGCACTGCGTTTGAAGCCGGACTGGTCCGCCGCACCATTGTTCAAGGCGCAGGTGTTGCAACAGATGCAGGGTGAGGCGGCCTCGCTTGCCTATCTGAAAGATTACCTGGCCACCATGCCAGCCATGCGCGAGGTTCGCCTTGCCTATGCCAAGCATCTGGCGCGCGCCGCCAAGTTAGATGAGTCACGCGTTCAGTTTGAATTCCTGGCGCAGGAAATGCCGGACGATCCGGAAAACCATCTGGCCATTGGTTTGATTGCCATGCAGACGAATGATTTCGACAGCGCGGAAGCCAGACTGACCAAAGCCCTGGAACTGGGGCATTCTGACGCAGGGAGTGTGCGCTTCCATCTGGGTCAGCTGGCGGAGGCGCGGGGGCGTTCCGAGCAGGCGCTGACCTGGTATCAATCGGTCACCAGCGGCCGTCAGCGTCTTGACGCACAACTGCGCGCCGCCGTGGTGATGGGCAAGCTGGGAAAAAACGATCAAGCCCTGGAATGGTTGTCCAGCCTGGTGCCTGGCGACGATGCGGAGCGTATCCGGGTGGTACAGACCGAAGCGCAAATCATGCGCGAGGCGAAGAACTATCCTGGCGTCGTCGAGCGTTTGACGAAAGCGCTGGAACAGATGCCTGATGCAGCGGACCTGCTTTATGACCGCGCCATGGCGGCGGAGAAAATCGATCGGCTTGAGATGCTGGAAGCCGATTTGCGTCGTCTGATCAAGTTGAAGCCGGAGTTTGCCCATGCATACAACGCGTTGGGTTATACGCTGGCAGACCGGACAAACCGGATCGACGAGGCGCTCGAATTGCTCGAAAAGGCGCTCAAGCTGGAGCCGGATGATCCTTTCATTCAGGACAGCATGGGCTGGGCATTATTCAAAGCCAAACGCTATTCGGAAGCGGTCGATTATCTGCGTCGCGCGCACAACGCTCGGCCAGATCCTGAAATTGCCGCGCATCTCGGTGAGGCGCTCTGGATGAATGGCGATAAAGATGAAGCCCGCCGCATCTGGCAGGGTTCTTTGCTAACGCATCCGGAGAATGAAAGCCTGCGCGAAACGACTTCACGCCTGATGCCTTGAGGATGCCATCGGTTAGTTGCAAATGGCTGGCGATCAAGCTTTTGCGGTTGCCGCTGATGGCGCTGTTGGTGCTGGTGGGTATGTCAGGCTGTTCTCATTGGCCCGGATTCAAACCTGAGCCACCTGTTGTCGAGCTCAGGCTGCCAACCGCACCGGCCGCTTTTCGACTTGAGGGGCGCGTTGCGGTCAAGGCGGGCGAGGAGTCTTTCTCCGGTGGTTTAACTTGGCAACGTGAGTCCGCGCGTGAAGAATTGTTGTTGCGCACGCCACTGGGGCAGGGCATCGCCGAGTTGCGCGGCGATGCAGTTGGCATGGAATTGAAAGATGCGAAAGGCCGGCTCTTCTTTGCAACGGATGCCGATGCATTGGTAAAAAAGACGCTCGGTCTGGAATTGCCGTTGCGCGGCTTGGCCTGGTGGGTGGTTGGCTTGCCGCGTCCAGGCGCCAGCTATCGCGCAACGCCTGATGCGGATGGGCATTTGGGGACGCTTGAGCAGGATGGCTGGCAGATAATGTTCAGTCGCTACGAGCTGCAGCAAGGTCAACCACTGCCGGGAAAACTGGTCGCTAGACGCGATGAAGCACTCGAAGTACGTGTTGTGGTTGACACTTGGGAATTGCCATAAACATTGCCATGATTTATCCCGCTCCCGCCAAACTGAACTTGTTCCTGCATGTGGTCGGTCGTCGCGCTGACGGTTATCACTTGCTGCAAACAGTGTTTCGCTTCCTGGATTTTGGCGACAGTTTGCAGATTGAGCCGCGCACGGATGGTGAAATCAAGCTGCTGACGCCGCTCGCCGGTGTGCCTGAAAGCCGCGACCTGTGCTGGCGCGCAGCGAGTTTGTTGCAACAGCACACAGGTTGCCGCCTGGGGGCGGACATCGGCTTGATCAAGCGTTTGCCGATGGGCGGTGGTCTTGGTGGCGGCAGTTCTGATGCGGCCACCGTGTTGCTGGCCTTGAACCGTTTGTGGGGGGTGAATTTGCCGCGCGCCGAGTTGCAGGCGTTGGGGCTGGCGCTGGGCGCCGATGTGCCGGTGTTCGTGTTCGGCCACAGCGCGTTTGCCGAGGGAGTCGGCGAGGTTTTGACCGAGTTGACGCTAGCGCCAGCCAGTTATGTCGTATTGACGCCACCTGTACATGTCGCAACAGCGGCAATTTTCAGCCATCCGGGATTGACACGTAACACCCCGTCAATCAGAATCGCGGACCTCTTTGATGGCTTTGGGCGGAACGATCTTCAGCCTTTAGCCTGCGCGCTGTATCCCGAAGTTGCGGAATATCTGGCTTGGTTAAATGCGCAAGTCGGTGTTGCTGGAAGTGCGCGTATGACTGGGTCCGGTGCTTGTGTTTATGCTGCGTTTCCGGGTCGAGATGACGCTGAAAAAGTCTTTGCTAAGCGGCCTGGTCGGATGAGCGGTTTTGTTGCGGATGGGCTTGATCAACATCCCCTACTCGGTTTTGCAGATTGATTGAGTGGTGAGTTGGTTGTTAGTTTTTGTGTTTAGGAACCCAGATTTTGGGGAGTCGCCAAGTGGTAAGGCACCGGATTTTGATTCCGGCATTCGTAGGTTCGATCCCTACCTCCCCAGCCAAATATACGTCTGCCCTGAAGGGTGGACATGATAAGCGTGCAAGCCAAGCTGCACGCTTTTTGTTTTGTGATTTGTTAACTGTTGCGCGTCTGACCGACACGCGGGGGCTCAAAGTAGCCTGGGGGTCGAAGTGGCATATGACAGCTTGATGGTGTTCACCGGCAATGCCCATCCCAAGCTTGCCGAGGATGTGGTGCGTCATCTCAACATGCGTTTGGGGCGCGCGACTGTGGGGCGGTTTTCCGACGGTGAAGTCAACGTCGAAATCATGGAAAACGTGCGCGGCAAGGATGTGTTTGTGCTGCAGTCCACCTGTGAACCTACCAACGACAGCCTGATGGAAATCATGCTGATGGTGGATGCGTTACGACGTGCATCGGCGGGCCGGATTACGGCTGCCATTCCCTATTTTGGTTATGCCCGACAGGATCGCGGCGTCAAACGCGTGCTGACGATGGATCTGCACTCCGATCAGATTCAAGGTTTCTTCGATATCCCGGTCGATAACATCTATTCCACGCCGATTTTGATGGGCGATATCTGGAAGCAGAATTACGACAATCTGATGGTAGTTTCACCCGATGTCGGCGGTGTAGTGCGCGCGCGCGCTGTAGCCAAGCGCCTGGAGTGCGAGCTCGCCATCATCGACAAACGGCGGCCGAAACCGAACGTGGCCAAGGTGATGAATATCATCGGTGATGTCAAAGACCGCACCTGCTTGATCATGGATGACATGGTCGATACCGCCAATACATTATGCGAAGCAGCCAACGCGTTGAAAATGAATGGCGCCAAGCGGGTGATCGCTTATTGCACTCATGCAGTGTTGTCGGGTAGCGCGGTTGAGCGCGTGAATAATTCCGCGCTGGATGAGTTGGTGGTGACCGACACGATTCCGTTGCGGGATGAGGCTCGAGCAACAAGCCGGATTCGCCAGCTTTCGGTGGCGAATTTGATGGCCGAAACCATCCGGCGTATTAGTGATGAAGATTCTGTGAGTTCGTTATTCAGCGAATAACGCGCTTTTTGTTGGGTCGCCTGGTCGCGGGGGCCCTTTTCCAACCGTAAGGAGCAAGACATGAGTATCGAAATGAATGCAATGAAGCGTGATGCGCAGGGCACCGGAGCGAGCCGCCGCCTGCGTCGCGCCGGCCGGGTTCCCGGCATCGTTTATGGTGGCGGTAGCGTCGCCCAGGCTGTCGACCTGAACCATAAGGAGTTGTTCTTTGGCCTGAAGAATGAAGCTTTCCATTCTTCCGTGCTGACGCTCAACATCGATGGCGCCAAGGAACCTGTGCTGCTGCGTGATTTCCAGATGCACCCATACAAGCCGCTAGTGCTTCACATTGACTTCCAGCGCGTTGATGCCAACCAGAAGATTCACATGAAGGTGCCGCTGCATTTCGTCAATTCAGAGGTTGCCCCGGGTGTGAAGCTCGCTGGCGGTGTCGTTAGCCATCTGATGACCGAAGCGGAAGTGCAGTGTCTGCCGTCCGCATTGCCTGAGTTCATCGAAGTCGATCTGTCCAAGCTGGAAGCTGGTCAAACCATCCATCTGTCCGATTTGCCATTGCCGGCGGGAGTTGAATTTTCCTCCCTGTCGCGTGGTGAAGATCAGGGCGTGGCCAACATTCTGGCGATCCGTGGTGGGGCGGCGGCGGATGAGGGTGCGACCGCAGCCTGATCGTATTGCTGATTGCCGAGCTATCCTAGTCCGATGCAGGTCAAGCCTCGCCTGATCGTCGGATTGGGCAACCCCGGCGCTGAATACGCTGAAACCCGGCATAACGCCGGGTTTTGGTTTTGTGAGCGTCTCTCCGCCAGGTTGGGCATCCAGTTTTCGAATGAATCCCGCTTTCATGGCCGGGTCGCGCATGCGCGCGATGCTCGCGTATGGTTGCTGATGCCGCAGGTTTTCATGAATCGTTCAGGGATGGCGGTTGGCGCGCTGGCACGTTTCCATCGCATCGAGCCGGCCGAAATTCTGGTGGTACATGACGAACTGGATATTCCTCCCGGCCAACTTCGTCTGAAATTTGGCGGCGGAGCAGGTGGCCATAATGGTTTGAAGGATATTTCGGCGCATCTCGGTACCCAGGACTACTGGCGGTTGCGCATTGGAATCGGCCACCCCGGCGATCGGAATGAAGTCGTGAACTTTGTTTTGAAACCGCCGCGACGGGAAGAACAGCTAGAAATTGATGGTGCAGTCAGCCAAGCCGTCGATCTCTGGCCGCTACTCGAAAAGGCCGAATGGAACGCGGCCATGAAGCAGGCGAATACCAAGCCCACCGCCAACCCCCCAGCCAAGCCAGCAGCACTTCCGGCTGCACCAAAAATTAGCAAGGAAACTTCAGCATGAGTCTGAAATGCGGCATCGTCGGTTTGCCCAACGTGGGCAAATCCACTCTTTTCAATGCCCTGACCAAGGCGGGTATTGCGGCGGAGAACTATCCCTTCTGCACCATCGAGCCCAATGTCGGCATCGTCGAGGTACCGGATCCGCGTATGGCGCAGTTGGCGGCGATCGTGAAACCGCAGCGGATGGTGCCGGCAATCGTTGAGTTCGTCGATATTGCGGGATTGGTGGCCGGCGCGAGCAAGGGCGAAGGCCTGGGAAATCAGTTTCTCGCCAATATTCGTGAGACCGACGCCATCGTCAATGTCGTGCGATGTTTTGAAGACGACAACGTCATCCATGTCGCTGGCCGCATCGATCCGATATCTGACATCGAGGTGATCCTGACGGAACTTGCCCTGGCTGACCTGGGCACGGTCGAGAAAGCGCACCATCGCGACAGCAAAAAGGCGCGTGCTGGTGAGAAGGATGCAATCAAGCTGCTCGCGATCTACGACAAGCTGTTGCCGCATCTGAATGAAGCCAAGCCGGCGCGCAGCCTGGGGCTGAGCGATGAGGAAAAGGCAATGCTTGCGCCGCTCTGTCTGATGACCATCAAGCCGGCGATGTATGTGGCAAATGTGGCGGAGGACGGCTTCGACAATAATCCCCATCTGGATCGTCTGAAGAAATTGGCCGAAACCGAAGGTGCGCCAGTGGTCGCGGTATGTGCTGCCATCGAGGCGGAAATCGCAAGTCTGGAAGAAGCTGACAGGCTTGAATTTCTTGAGTCGATGGGGCTGCATGAGCCAGGTCTGGATCGTCTGATTCGCGCTGGGTATGACCTACTTGGATTGCAGACCTATTTCACTGCGGGAGTTAAGGAGGTGCGCGCCTGGACTATCCATAAGGGCGACACCGCTCCGCAGGCGGCAGGTGTGATCCATACAGATTTTGAACGCGGATTCATTCGTGCCCAGACCATTTCTTTTGAGGATTTCATCGCATATGGCGGTGAGCAAGGCGCGAAAGAAGCTGGGAAAATGCGGTCTGAAGGCAAGGAATATGTTGTCAAAGATGGCGACGTTCTCAATTTCCTGTTCAATGTCTGATTGACAAGTCAATTTGCGCCAATGATAATGCCGCGCTTTCCAGGTGGGGTTCCCGAGCGGTCAAAGGGATCAGACTGTAAATCTGACGGCACTGCCTTCGAAGGTTCGAATCCTTCCCCCACCACCAGATTAATCAATGGTAGAACCTCAGCCTTCCAAGCTGATGACGCGGGTTCGATTCCCGCTACCCGCTCCAGTTTGGCGGTAAGTTGAAATTGATTTGCTAGTAAAAGATATGCCCATGTAGCTCAGAGGTAGAGCACTCCCTTGGTAAGGGAGAGGTCGACAGTTCGATTCTGTCCATGGGCACCAGATTTTTGGATTGTATTTATTGTTTTGTTAGGGGATAGACGATGGCCAAGGAAAAATTCGAGCGTACGAAGCCGCACGTGAACGTCGGGACGATTGGACACGTGGACCATGGCAAGACGACGCAAAGAACTACGCGGACATTGACAGTGCGCCGGAAGAAAAGGCACGCGGCATCACCATCAACACCGCGCACGTTGAATACGAAACCGAACACCGTCACTACGCCCACGTTGACTGCCCGGGCCACGCCGACTACGTCAAGAACATGATCACCGGTGCCGCCCAGATGGACGGCGCAATCCTGGTCGTGTCCGCCGCCGACGGCCCGATGCCGCAGACCCGCGAACACATCCTGCTCGCCCGCCAGGTCGGCGTCCCGTACATCATCGTCTACATGAACAAAGCCGACATGGTTGACGACGCCGAACTGCTCGAACTGGTCGAAATGGAAGTGCGCGAACTGCTCAGCAAATACGACTTCCCGGGCGACGACACCCCGATCATCATCGGCTCCGCCCTGAAAGCCCTCGAAGGCGACACCAGCGACATCGGCGAACCCAGCATCTTCCGTCTCGCCGAAGCCCTCGACAGCTACATCCCGATGCCTGAGCGCGCCATCGACAAGCCCTTCCTGATGCCGGTGGAAGACGTCTTCTCCATCTCCGGCCGTGGCACCGTTGTTACCGGCCGAGTCGAACGCGGCATCGTCAAGGTTGGCGAAGAAATCGAAATCGTCGGCATCAAGCCCACGGTCAAGACCACCTGTACCGGCGTCGAAATGTTCCGCAAACTGCTCGACCAAGGACAGGCCGGCGACAACATCGGCGCCCTGCTGCGTGGCACCAAGCGTGAAGACGTCGAGCGCGGCCAGGTATTGGCCAAACCGGGCAGCATCACCCCGCACACCAAATTCAGCGCCGAAATCTACGTGCTGAGCAAGGACGAAGGCGGCCGTCACACCCCGTTCTTCAACGGCTACCGCCCGCAGTTCTACTTCCGCACCACCGACGTGACTGGCGCCATCGAACTGCCTGCTGGCACAGAGATGGTCATGCCTGGCGACAACGTATCGATCACCGCCGCGCTGATTGCCCCAATCGCGATGGAAGAAGGCCTCCGCTTCGCCATCCGTGAAGGCGGTCGTACCGTCGGTGCCGGCGTCGTCGCTAAAATCATCGAGTAATCAAGGCTAAATAACCATGCAAAGTCAAAAAATCAGAATCCGCCTCAAAGCCTACGATTACAAGTTGATCGATCAATCCGCAATGGAAATTGTTGATACAGCGAAACGCACCGGTGCTGTTGTCAAGGGACCGGTTCCGTTGCCTACCTCGATTGAGCGGTTTGATATCCTGCGCTCACCTCACGTTAATAAGTCCTCACGGGATCAACTTGAAATTCGGACACACAAGCGTTTGATGGATATTGTCGATCCGACAGACAAAACGGTTGATGCTTTGATGAAACTTGATCTTCCTGCTGGCGTAGATGTCGAAATCAAGTTACAGTAACTAGCTGTGTAAATGGAGCGTAAGGCTCTAATTGTAAATCTGCCGGCCAATTGAAGTCGGCACCTAATGAGGATAACAAAATGAGTTTAGGCCTTGTCGGTCGCAAGATCGGCATGACCCGCATTTTTACCGAGGATGGTGTTTCGATCCCGGTGACAGTGCTGGACGTGTCAAATAATCGCGTAAGCCAGGTCAAAACACCTGTAATCGATGGCTACTCTGCCCTTCAGGTTGCTTTTGGCTTGCGTAAACCCAGTCGAATTACAAAACCTGTGGCTGGTCATCTAGCGAAATCCGGTGTCGATGCGGCTATTGGCATGATGGAGTTTCTTGTCGATGCAGAGACGTCTTCTGCATATCAACCGGGAACATCTGTTTCTGTTGAAATATTTTCTGCTGGTCAAATGGTTGATGTATCGGGCGTCACCCAGGGTAAGGGTTTCGCAGGAACGATTAAGCGCCATCATTTCAAATCCCAGCGCGCCACCCACGGTAACTCACGCTCCCACAATGTTCCTGGCTCAATTGGTCAGGCGCAGGATCCGGGCCGGATTTTCCCGGGTAAGCGGATGTCGGGTCATCTTGGCGCCGTAAATAGAACTATTCAGAATCTGGAAATAGTCCGTGTGGATCTTGAGCGTCAATTGCTTCTCATAAAGGGTGCCGTACCGGGTTCCAAGGGTGGTGATGTGGTTGTTCGCCCTGCAGTTAAAGGGGGCCTGTGATGGAACTTCAGCTTATCAATGACCAGGGTCAGAGTGCCGGTGTTGTTGCTGCTTCGGATGCCGTGTTCGGTCGTGAATATAACGAGGCATTGGTGCATCAGTTGATCACTGCTTTCTTGGCAAATGCCAGAACGGGTGACCGAGCACAGCTTACGCGTGCTGAAGTACGCCACAGCACCAAAAAACCCTTTAAACAAAAGGGTACTGGACGAGCGCGCGCAGGTATGACCTCGTCTCCCATTTGGCGTGGTGGTGGCCGTGCGTTCCCGAATAAGCCTGATGAAAACTTTACTCAAAAAGTAAATAGGAAAATGTATCGCGCGGGTATCGCGTCAATTTTTTCCAAACTTGTTCAGGATGGTCGCTTGTCGGTAGTGGAAACTTTGGGTGTGGATTCTCCTCGCACCAAAATTCTGGCTGGTAAATTAAAGAATTATGGGATCGCTGATCGCGTCCTAATCATTGATTCTGTGGTTGATGATAATTTGTGGCTATCAGCGCGGAATATGCATCAAGTACTCGTTCTTGAGCCGCATCAAGCTGATCCTGTGAGTTTGGTTCGCTACGACCGAGTACTTATGACTCGCGAAGCCGTCAAGTCTATCGAGGAGATGTATTCATGAAAACCGCGCCGATGAAAGAAGAGCGTCTGCTGCAGGTGATCCTCGCTCCGGTTATTTCGGAAAAAGCGACCATGCTGGCGGATAAGCGCGAACAAGTCATTTTCCGCGTGGCCACAACGGCTACCAAGCCGGAAGTTAAAGCTGCTGTCGAATTGCTATTTAAGGTTCAGGTCAAGGCCGTAAATCTCCTGAACGTCAAGGGCAAGAATAAGCGCTTCGGGCGTTTCAATGGCTCGCGGGCTAGTTGGAAAAAGGCATTTGTGTGCCTTCAGCCTGGTCAAGAACTTAACTTTGCAGCTGGAGAATAATCATGTTGGTTAAAGTTAAACCGACCTCCGCTGGACGGCGTGCTGTTGTCAAGGTAGTCACTCCAGGTTTGCACAAGGGCAAGCCTATTGCCAGTCTTGTCGAAAAGCAGAATCGTAAGTCCGGCCGAAACAATAATGGTCATATTACAACCCGGCACAAGGGTGGTGGTCATAAGCAGCATTATCGCTTGGTCGATTTCAAGCGAAACAAAGATGGCATTGCGGCCAAGGTGGAACGGATCGAATACGATCCTAATCGCAGTGCACATTTGGCTTTGCTGTGTTATGCAGATGGTGAACGCCGTTACATCATTGCACCGCGTGGAGTTGAAGTGGGTGCAAGTCTGATCAGTGGATCCGAAGCGCCAATCAAACCGGGTAATTGCCTGCCATTGCGCAACATTCCTGTTGGTTCAACGATCCACTGTATCGAAATGCTGCCTGGCAAGGGTGCACAGTTGTCACGTTCGGCAGGTACTAGCGTTCAATTGCTTGCCCGCGAAGGAACCTATGCGCAGCTTCGTTTGCGTTCAGGTGAAATCCGCAAGGTACATATCGATTGCCGTGCAACTCTTGGCGAAGTGGGCAATGAAGAGCATAGCCTGCGGTCTTATGGAAAAGCGGGTGCGATGCGTTGGCGTGGTATCCGCCCGACGGTCCGTGGCACGGTAATGAACCCTGTTGATCACCCGCACGGTGGTGGTGAAGGTCGGACTGGCGAAGGCCGCGTTCCTGTATCTCCTTGGGGGCAGCCGACCAAGGGCTACCGTACTCGTAACAACAAGCGTACCGATGGCATGATCGTGCGTCGCCGTCACAAAGCTTAAAGGGTGAGATGAAATGGCTCGTTCTGTAAAAAAAGGCCCCTTTGTTGATGGGCACCTCATCAAGAAAATCCAAACGGCAATCGCTGCTGGTGACAAAAAACCAATCAAAACCTGGTCACGTCGATCGACTGTCCTGCCTGATTTCATTGGTCTGACCGTTGCAGTACATAACGGTAAACAGCATATCCCCGTATATGTGACTGAAAATATGGTTGGCCACAAACTTGGTGAATTCTCTTTGACGCGTACCTTTAAAGGTCACGCCGCCGATAAGAAAACCAAGAAGAAATAAGGAGAAACGTGATGCAAGTTTCAGCAATATTGCGCGGTACACGACTATCTTCACAGAAAGCGCGTTTAGTTGCCGATATGGTGCGTGGCAAGCCGGTAGATCAGGCATTGAACATTCTCGCCTTCTCTCCCCAGAAAGCAGCATTCACCATTAAGAAGGTTCTCGAATCAGCAATAGCCAATGCCGAGCATAACGAAGGTGCTGACATTGACGAATTGAATGTCAAGACTATCTTTGTTGATCAGGGGCCCAGCTTGAAGCGCTTCACTGCGCGAGCCAAGGGACGAGGAAATCGGATTGTTAAACCGACTTGTCACATTACCGTGACAGTTGGCGACTGAGAGAAACCAAATGGGACAGAAAATACATCCGATTGGCTTCCGGCTAAGTGTTAACCGTGGCTGGACATCGAAGTGGTTTGCTAACAGTAAGAACTTCGCTACAACTTTGAATGAAGACATCAAGGTACGTGAATTTCTGAAGAAGAAACTTGCGCATGCATCGATCAGCAAGATTGTGATTGAACGACCCGCCAAGAATGCAAGAATTACTCTCTATTCATCACGTCCTGGGGTGGTCATTGGCAAAAAGGGCGAAGATATTGAATCGCTACGTAAGCAGTTAAATGCATTGATCTCAGTTCCTGTTACTTTGAATATTGAGGAAGTTAGGAAACCTGAAATCGATGCCCAGTTGATCTCCGATTCGATCGCCAACCAACTGGAAAAGCGCATCATGTTCCGTCGTGCGATGAAACGCGCGATGCAGAATGCCATGCGTTTCGGTGCTCAAGGCATCAAGATCATGTCCGCCGGTCGCTTGAATGGCGCCGAGATTGCACGTACCGAATGGTATCGCGAAGGTCGTGTGCCGCTTCACACTTTGCGTGCCGATATCGATTATGGTTTTTCAGAAGCCAGCACAACTTACGGCATCATCGGTATCAAGGTATGGGTCTACAAGGGTGAGAACCTCGGAAACGGCGAGAAGCCGGTTGCAGCTCCGGAACCTGAACGTAGACCGCGTCGTCCTGCCAATCGTGCAGGCAAGGAGTAATTAGACATGCTGCAACCCGCACGCAGAAAGTATCGCAAAGAGCAAAAGGGCCGTAATACCGGTCTGGCAACTCGTGGCGCGAAAGTTAGTTTTGGTGAGTTTGGTCTGAAGGCGATTGCCCGAGGTCGTATTACGGCGCGCCAGATCGAAGCTGCTCGTCGTGCCATGACCCGTCACATCAAGCGCGGTGGTCGTATCTGGATCAGGATATTCCCGGACAAGCCGATTTCACAAAAACCTGCCGAAGTCCGTATGGGTAACGGTAAGGGTAATCCCGAGTATTGGGTTGCTGAAATTCAGCCAGGCAAGGTTCTTTATGAAATGGAAGGTGTGACAGAGGAAATCGCTCGCGAAGCATTCCGTCTCGCTGCCGCCAAATTGCCCCTGGCCACCACCTTTGTTTCTCGTCATTTTGGGGTTTGAAATGAATATCACCGATTTGCGCGCCAAGGATATGGCCGGTCTCAAGACCGAGTTGAAAGAATTGCTGCGGGCACAGTTCAGCCTGCGCATGCAACTTTCCACCCAGCAAACCAACAAGACTCATGAGATTCGCCGGGTCCGGCGTGACATCGCGCGTGTGCGTACTGTCATGCAGCAAGCGAATTCCAAGGTCGGCAATTGAAGAGTATGACCATGAGCGAACAACAGATTGAAAATAGTGGTCGTTCACTGACTGGTACTGTGGTCAGTGACAAGATGAACAAGACAGTGACCGTTCTGGTCGAGCGGAAAGTCAAGCATCCGCTTTATGGCAAGATCATTCGTCTGTCAAAAAAATATCATGCGCATGATGAGAACAACGATTTCCATCCCGGAGATATCGTGGTTATCGAAGAATGCCGTCCGATGTCCCGTACCAAAACCTGGAATGTTGCTCGTTTGGTGCAAAAGGCAGTCAACGTTTAAAACTGCTTGATTCAGTGGCTGGAGCATGTTAAAGTGCTCAGCTACCTGAGGCATTGCTCTCAGGTCCAATACGCCGCCTAGCGGCTTGTTTCAACCCGAACGGGATCCAAAACTACTCACGCTGTGAGCAAGTTGGAGAGAAAAAATGATCCAGATGCAGTCCAAGTTAGATGTGGCCGACAACACCGGTGCGCGCACGGTTATGTGCATCAAGGTATTGGGTGGCTCCAAGCGTCGTTATGCCAGTGTTGGCGATGTGATCAAGGTCAGTATCAAGGATGCTGCGCCGCGCGGTCGCGTCAAGAAGGGCGATGTTTACAACGCAGTGGTGGTTCGTACCGCCAAAGGTGTACGTCGCCCTGATGGTTCTTTGATCAAATTTGACAACAATGCGGCCGTATTGCTCAACAACAAGCTTGAGCCGATTGGTACCCGCATTTTCGGGCCGGTAACGCGCGAGCTGCGTGGTGAGCGATTCATGAAGATCGTTTCTCTTGCTCCCGAAGTTTTGTAGGGGTTGATGATGCGCAAGATTCGTAAAGGTGATGAGGTTGTCGTGCTGACCGGCAAGGACAAGGGAAAGCGTGGGACGGTTCTGCGTGTGCTTGAGTCGGCGTTGGTGGTTGAGGGTGTCAATCGAGTGCGCAAGTCCGTCAAGCCGAATCCCATGAAGGGAACTACTGGTGGCTTCCAGGATAAAGACATGCCTATCAATGTCTCTAACGTTGCTCTGTTCAACTCTTTGACCGGCAAGGGTGATCGGGTTGGAATCAAGACGCTCGAAGATGGTCGCCAAGTGCGCTTCTTCAAGTCCAATGGCGAAGTGGTGGATGCGTAAGGATCGATGATGGCCAGAATGCATGAGTTTTACAAGGATACGGTTGCCAAGCAACTGACTGACCAATTCGGCTACAAATCGCCGATGCAGGTGCCACGCATCACCAAGATCACTCTGAATATGGGTGTCGGTGAAGCGGTCGGCGACAAGAAAGTCATGGATCATGCGGTTGGTGACATGCAAAAAATTGCTGGCCAGAAGCCGGTGGTGACGCTTTCCCGCAAATCCATTGCGGGTTTCAAAATTCGCGATCATTACCCGGTCGGTTGTATGGTCACGTTGCGTCGTGAGCAAATGTACGAATTTCTGGATCGTCTGATTACGGTAGCCATACCGCGGATTCGTGACTTCCGTGGTATCGGTGGCAAGGGCTTTGATGGCCGTGGAAACTACAACATGGGCGTCAAAGAACAAATCATATTCCCTGAAATTGAATATGAAAAAATTGACGTACTGCGTGGCATGAATATCACCATCACCACGACGGCTAAAACAGACCAAGAAGCGCGTGCCTTGTTGTCCGCGTTCAAGTTCCCTTTCAAGAGTTGAGGTTGCAATGGCACGTCTTTCCGTAATTAATCGTGAAGAAAAGCGGCGAAAAATGGTGAAGAAATTCGCCGCCAAGCGCCTGGCCCTGAAGGGCAAACTGTATGACGCAGCCTTGACTGATGATGAACGTCAATTGGCTCGCGCTCAGCTCGAAGCGCTTCCCCGGAACGCCAGCGAATGCCGTTTGCGTAACCGTTGCCAGATTACTGGTCGTCCGCGTGGTGTGTTTCGTAAATTCGGCCTGTGTCGTAACAAGATCCGCGAATACGCCATGAAGGGTGAGATTCCTGGTGTTGTCAAAGCCAGTTGGTAAGGAAGAAATGCTATGAGCATGAGTGACCCCATTGCCGACATGTTGACCCGTATTCGTAACGGGCAAATGATCGATAAAGAATCAGTAAGAATGCCTTCTTCAAAATTGAAGAAAGCGATTGCACAAGTATTGCGCGACGAAGGTTATATCGATGGCTTTCAGGTGCATGAAATGGGTGGTCTGCCGGAAATCGAGATCGCTCTGAAATATTATGCGGGTCGTCCGGTTATCGAAAAAATCGAACGCATCAGCAAGCCGGGTCTGCGTATTTACAAAGGCCGTGATCAGCTGCCCAAAGTCATGAACGGTCTGGGTGTGGCCATTCTCTCGACGTCGCAAGGCGTGATGACTGATCGAAAGGCGCGTTCGCTGGGTGTTGGCGGCGAAGTCTTGTGTGTCGTGGCCTAAGGATAAGAAATGTCTCGCGTAGCTAAAAATCCTATTCCCGTCCTGGCCGGAGTTGAAGTCAAGGTCGAAGGTAATCTTGTATCCATCAAGGGTCCGCTGGGTACCTTGACCCAGGCTTTAACGTCTGGCGTGGGTGTTGAACAGGCCGATGGTTTCATTCACATCAGTGCCAATGACGATAGTCGTGAAACTCACGCAATGACCGGTACTGTTCGTGCGCTTCTTGCGAATATGGTGTTGGGCGTAACCAAGGGGTTTGAGCGTAAATTAACTCTGGTTGGTGTCGGATATCGTGCTCAGGCGCAAGGTGACAAATTGAATTTGACTCTTGGTTTCTCGCACCCTGTTGAGCATCCTATGCCTGCCGGGATCAAGGTAGAAACGCCTACTCAGACCGAGATCATCATCAAGGGCATGGATAAGCAGGTTGTTGGTCAGGTTGCTGCCGACATTCGATCCTACCGTAAACCGGAGCCTTACAAAGGCAAGGGTGTTCGGTATGCAAACGAAGTCGTGGCGCTTAAAGAGACCAAGAAGAAGTAATCAGGAGCTATGGCAATGGATAAAAGAATTCGTCGTATTCGTAGATCGCGCAAGACGCGCGCAAAAATTGGGGAACTGGGTGCCATCCGGTTGTGCGTTCACCGCACGAATTCTCATATCTATGCACAAATCATTGATGCGACTGGTGGCAACGTCCTGACTTCTGCTTCCAGCCTGGAAAAGGGTTTTAAAGAGCAGAACAAATCAGGCTCCAACATCGCAGCGGCCAAATTGGTCGGCCAACTTGTCGCTGAGAAAGCCAAGAAGTTGGGTTTGGATAAAGTTTCTTTTGACCGTTCCGGTTTCGCTTTCCATGGCAGAGTCAAGGCTCTGGCGGAAGCAGCCCGCGAACATGGTCTGCAGTTTTAAGCGAGGAAGATCATGGCAAGACCGGTGCAGCAGGAAGAACAGGGTGACGGCCTGAAGGAGAAAATGATCTCCGTAAACCGTGTTACCAAGGTTGTCAAAGGTGGTCGAATCCTCAGCTTCGCAGCTTTGACAGTTGTGGGTGACAACGAAGGTGGCGTTGGTATGGGCAAGGGCAAGTCACGTGAAGTTCCGGTGGCTGTGACCAAGGCCATGGAAGAAGCGCGTCGCAAGATGGTCAAGGTCTCCTTGAAAAACGGGACTTTTCATCATGCAGTGATTGGCAAACATGGATCTTCCGTCGTGATCATTCAGCCTGCTTCCGAAGGTACTGGCATTATTGCCGGCGGTGCGATGCGCGCTGTCTTCGAAGTGATGGGTGTGCACAACGTCCTCGCCAAATGCCTGGGTTCGACCAATCCTTACAACGTGGTTCGTGCCACGCTGAATGGTCTGTCCAAAATGTCCACGCCGAGCGAAATTGCCGCCAAACGTGGCAAGACCGTTGCAGAAATCCTGGAGTAAGCAATGACCGAAGCCAAAGGCAAAATCAAGGTCACACAGATCAAAAGTGTGATTGGTACGATCGAAAAGCATCGTGCCTGCGTGCGCGGGCTTGGCTTGCGTTGGTTGAATCATTCCGTCGTGGTTCTGGATACACCGGAAAACCGCGGCATGATCAATCGCGTCAATTACCTCGTTAAAGCAGAGTCGATCTGATGAAACTCAATACTATCAGCCCGGCTGCGGGCAGTACTCACTCATCCAAGCGCCCTGGTCGTGGCATCGGTTCCGGTTTGGGCAAGACGGGTGGCCGTGGACACAAGGGCCAGAAGTCGCGTGCCGGTGGTTTCCATAAGGTCGGTTTCGAAGGCGGCCAGATGCCTATGGCCCGTCGTTTGCCGAAGCGTGGATTCATATCGCTTAGCCGCAACTTTAAGCACGAAGTTCGCCTGGGCGATCTGAATGACCTGCCGGTCGATGCAGTAGATATGCTCGTTTTGAAACAGGCTGGCCTGATTCCCGAGATGTCTCGCGCAGTCAAGGTCATCCTTGCCGGTGAAATCAAGCGTGCAATTTCTTTGAACGGCCTGCTTGTCACCAAAGGCGCCAAAGTTGCTATTGAAGCTGCTGGTGGTTCAGTGGCTGTGGTTGAAGCATAAGGTTTCTAAGGCGAATTCCATTGGCTGCTTCAGATAAGATTCAGAAGATGTCTGGAAAAATGGGCGACCTGAAAAATCGCTTATTGTTTCTTGTAGGGGCACTGATCGTCTTTCGCATTGGCTCCTTTATCCCGGTTCCGGGCATCGACCCTGTTGTTCTTGAAGATTTGTTCAAGGGGCAGCAGGGTGGCATTCTTGGCATGTTCAACATGTTCTCGGGCGGATCGTTATCTCGCTTCTCTGTATTTGCGCTGGGGATCATGCCGTACATCTCCGCATCGATCATCATGCAATTGATGACGATAGTCTCTCCTACGCTTGAAGCGCTTAAAAAGGAAGGTGAGGCTGGGCGCAGGAAGATTACGCAGTACACACGTTACGGCACTCTCGTGCTGGCATTATTTCAGGCGATTGGAATCTCTATCGCACTTGAGAGTCAAGCAGGGCTTGTGATTGATCCGGGTTTCCTGTTTAGGATTACCGCAGTTGTGTCACTTGTTGCTGGAACGATGTTTTTGATGTGGCTGGGCGAACAGATTACTGAAAGAGGTCTAGGTAATGGTATTTCTATCATTATCTTCGCTGGTATTGCAGCTGGTTTACCAAGTGCCATCGGTGGGATGCTTGAATTGACCCAAACGGGAGCATTTTCGATCCCTGTTGCACTTTTGATTTTTATTGGTGCATTGTTGGTTACTGCTTTCGTTGTTTTCGTAGAAAGAGGCCAGCGAAAGATTTTGGTCAACTACGCTAAGAGGCAGGTTGGAAATAAGGTTTATGGTGGGCAAAGTTCTCATTTGCCCTTAAAGTTAAACATGGCCGGAGTTATTCCTCCAATTTTCGCTAGTTCAATTATTTTGTTTCCTGCCACCATTGCCGGGATGTTCGGTGGTCGCGAATCACTTTACTGGTTAAAAGATGTAGGTGCGGCGCTTTCACCCGGTCAGCCTATTTATGTGATTTTATATGCTGCAGCGATATTCTTTTTTTGCTTTTTCTATACCGCGCTTGTATTTAATCCCAGAGAAACTGCGGATAATTTGAAGAAGAGTGGTGCATTTATACCTGGATATCGACCTGGTGAACAGACCTCGAAGTTCATAGACAAAGTGATGACCAGGTTAACTCTTATAGGCGCCGTTTATATCACTCTGGTCTGTCTGATTCCTGAATTTTTGATCGTAAATTGGAATGTACCATTTTATTTTGGTGGTACTTCGCTGCTAATCATCGTAGTAGTAAGCATGGACTTCATGGCTCAAGTTCAAACTTACGTGATGACTCACCAATATGAAAATCTGCTGAAGAAGGCAAATTTCAAAGGCGGTAACTTTATTTCTAGGTAAGGCACTCGTAAGTTTTTAATTTTTGTATTAAGGAGATGAACATGCGTGTTCAAGCCTCGGTTAAGAAGATTTGTAGAAAATGTAAGATCGTACGCCGTAACGGGGTTGTCAGAGTGATTTGCTCTGAAGCTCGCCATAAGCAGCGCCAAGGTTAAAAACCGCTTGCCAATGTTACGTTATCTTCAATATAATTTTTTGTTTAGTTAGCTGGGGGTAGTAAATGGCCCGGATTGCTGGGGTAAACATCCCAAATCATAAGCATGCTGAAATTGCATTATTGTCAATTTACGGTATCGGTCGCACTCGTTCGCGCATGATCTGCCAAAGTACTGGTGTATCTCCGTCGGTTAAGATGAAAGATCTAACCGACGCCGATGTTGATAAATTACGCGAAGGTGTCGCCAAGTTTGTAGTTGAAGGTGACCTTCGGCGCGAAATTACCATGAACATCAAGCGTTTGATGGACTTGGGTTGTTACCGCGGTGTTCGTCACCGTAAAGGTCTTCCGTTGCGTGGCCAGCGTACTCGTACTAATGCGCGTACTCGCAAAGGTCCTCGCAAGCAGATGCAAATCAAGAAGTAATGGAACAAAACTATGGCTAAAGCAGCTGCTGCGCGTACGCGCAAAAAGGTTAAGAAAAATGTTGCGGATGGTGTGGCTCACATTCATGCATCTTTTAACAACACAATCGTGACAA
This sequence comes from Betaproteobacteria bacterium, assembly GCA_020049245.1. Taxonomy (GTDB): domain Bacteria; phylum Pseudomonadota; class Gammaproteobacteria; order Burkholderiales; family Thiobacillaceae; genus PFJX01. Next base: position 26,750 of record JAIFLB010000113.1, read on the forward strand.
TCACCGATCGTCAGGGTAATGCTCTGGCTTGGGCTACTGCTGGTGGTGCTGGATTTAAGGGCTCTCGAAAAAGTACACCCTTCGCTGCGCAGGTGGCTGCTGAAAATGCGGGAAAAATTGCTCTTGAATATGGTTTAAAGAATTTGGAAGTTCGGATCAAGGGGCCTGGTCCTGGCCGAGACTCTACTGTTCGTGCGTTGAATTCATTGGGCTACAAGATTACAAGCATTTCCGACGTGACCCCTGTTCCTCATAACGGATGTCGCCCGCCCAAGAAGCGTCGTATTTAAGTAATAGGAGAGCTCAATTGGCCCGCAATCTAGATCCAAAATGTCGTCAGTGTCGCCGTGAAGGCGAAAAATTGTTCATCAAAGGTGAAAAGTGTTTCACTGAAAAATGTGCAATCGAAAGACGGAATCAACCTCCTGGTCAGCATGGTGCAAAACAACCTCGTCTATCAGACTATGGCGTGCATCTTCGAGAGAAGCAAAAAGTACGTCGTATCTATGGTGTTTTAGAAGCTCAATTCCGTCTGACATATAAGGAAGCAGACCGTCGCAAGGGTGTCACTGGCGAGAATCTATTGCAAATTCTTGAATCACGTCTTGATAGCGTGGCATTCAGAATGGGTTTCAGTTCTTCTAGAGGTGAAGCTCGACAAACTGTTCGTCATAACTCCATTTTGGTTAACGGTCGTCGAGTCAATATCCCTTCATATCAAGTTAAGCCGGGTGATGTGGTTGAGGTGGCAGAGAAATCTAAAGCTCAGTTGCGAATCAAAGCTGCTGTAGAGGCTGCTTCTGGTCGTGGATTCCCGGAGTGGGTCGAAGTGGATGCGAAGAATTTGAAGGGCACCTTCAAGGCTTTGCCGCAACGATCTGAGTTGCCAGCTTCAATAAATGAATCTTTGGTTGTTGAGCTTTACTCCAAGTAACAGTCTTGTTGCCGTTTTAGCGGTGGCACAGTGAAGGAATGTCTATGTCAAACACCGGTGAATTGCTGAAACCTCGCATTGTTGAGGTAAACAGCATTTCCCCTCGTCAGGCTCGAATAACTCTTGAGCCTTTTGAGCGTGGTTATGGCCACACCTTGGGTAATGCTTTACGTCGAATACTGCTTTCCTCGATGCAAGGATATGCACCTACTGAAGTGCGTATTAGTGGTGTGGTGCATGAGTATTCTGCTTTAGATGGCGTTCAGGAAGATGTCGTTGATATCCTGCTTAACCTGAAAGGGTTGGCAGTAAAACTGAATAGTCGTGATGAAGCTCTGATCTCTATTAAAAAATCTGGTGAAGGCGCGGTTACTGCAGCTGATATCCAGGCTGGTCATGATGTCGAAATCTTGAATTCTGATCATGTTATTGCCCACCTGACTAAGGGGGGTAATTTGGAGATGGAAATCAAGATTGAAGGAGGTCGTGGTTACGTACCTGCCAGCACGCGACTTCTTGGTGATGAATCGCGGCCTGTTGGTGTCATCTTAATTGATGCTTTATTCAGCCCAGTCAAGAAAGTCAGTTTTAATGTCGAAAGTGCACGCGTTGAACAACGTACTGATTTGGACAAACTGATTCTTGAAATTGAAACTAATGGTGTGATTGAGCCTGCTGAAGCAGTCCGTTATGCGGCAAGAGTGTTGATTGAGCAACTCGCATCATTTGCCGATTTGCAGGGTGTTTCTCCGCTTTCGGATGTTTCATCTTTGAAACTGGTTTCTCCTCAATCTTCAATTGATCCAATCCTTCTGCGTCCAGTGGATGAACTTGAACTCACTGTGCGTTCGGCTAATTGTCTGAAAGCAGAAAACATATATTACATTGGTGATCTGATTCAACGTACTGAAACTGAGTTGTTGAAGACACCTAACCTTGGTCGGAAGTCCTTAAATGAAATTAAGGATGTACTTGCTGCTCGTGGTCTTACACTCGGCATGAAACTTGAAAACTGGCCACCCGTTGGTCTTGATAAGCCCTGAATTCAGAGGTAAATAATAATGCGCCACCGTCTTTCTCATCGCAAACTCAATCGCACCAGTAGTCATCGACAAGCTTTGTTGCGCAATCTTTCTAATGCTCTTCTAAAGCATGAGGCTATTAAAACAACTTTGCCAAAGGCTAAAGAATTACGCAAAGTTGTTGAACCTCTGATTACGCTTGGCAAGAAGCCGAGCCTTGCTAATCGTCGTTTAGCCTTCGATCGCCTCCGCGATAGGGATATGGTTGTTAAATTATTTGATGACCTAGGTCCTCGCTTTATGCAAAGGCCCGGTGGTTATATCCGTATTCTGAAATTTGGCTTCCGTCAGGGTGATAACGCACCGATGGCTTATATCGAATTGGTCGATCGTGAGGTCAACTTGTCGTCGCCTTTAGCCGAATAAGTTAAAGATTCGAAAAGGCCGGCAAATGCCGGCTTTTTTTTCGTATGCTTACATTGACCAAAATTTCCATTGGTTAATTACAAGTTGAATACGATTAAGGGTTTATTTGGTTTATGACTCGGGTTGATTTTTACTTCCATGCGAATGACAAACTCGATGTCATTATTAAGCTTTTACAAAAAGCGGCCATAAGTGGCTTCCATACTTTTGTTTATTTGCGTGATTCATACCTGCTAAGCAAGTATGACCAATTAATTTGGCAGTCGCGTCCTTTGTCTTTTATACCGCATGTGTTGTTCGATCATCCTTTGGCGGGGAAAACTCCAATTGTGCTCGGTGCCGATCCCGCTAACATTATCAAGTTTGATGTCCTAATCAATTTAGAACCCGTTATTCCTGATTTTATTTCCAGATTCGATCGGGTGCTTGAAGTAGTCACCGAGGAACTTGAGGATATTGAATTATCTCGTGACCACTATCGATTCTTCAAGCAAAGAGGGTATCCAATTTATACCCATGACTTAAAGGTATGAAATGATGGCTGAGGATGAAGACATATTTGGTCAAATAGATGCTCTCTTGGGTAAAAGAAGTTCTGCTGTACTTGCAGAAAAGACTCTACAAGGTGATGATTTTCCTATGTTAACGGAAGTTATCCAACCTGATTCGAATGTCCGCAATACGGATGTGACTTCCCCCCATGTGGTTTCGAATGAAGATGATTGCCGATTGATAGACCGTAGAATAATGGAACGCCGACAAAGCCAAAATCAAGATACGTCGGCAATGGCTGGAAATATATTCAATGACAGCGTTTGCGATGCTTTGGAAAGGAAATTATCCGAAATGTTACGCATTCAGTTTGTCAACTTGGAACGATCGTTTAGATTGATCATTCAGGAAGAACTTAGGCGGCATGGGTCAGATTAATTAACTTCTGTTACTGATATTTACTGCGTTCTTCTGACTAATCGCTTTCTTCATTCTATAACCAAGAATAAGTGATCAACGCCTATATGGAACTAGCAAAATCATTTGAGCCGCATGATATAGAAAAACGTTGGTATTCCTCTTGGGAAACGGCGGGTCATTTCGCAATGGGGGGTAATGATAACCAGCCGTTCTACTGCATCATGTTGCCACCGCCCAATGTGACCGGCACGCTTCACATGGGGCATGCATTTCAGCATGGGTTGATGGATGCACTGACCCGCTATCACCGTATGCGCGGTTTGAATACGCTTTGGCAACCTGGTACGGATCATGCCGGTATTGCCACACAAATAGTTGTTGAACGTCAACTTGATGCGCAGGGCATCACACGTCATGAACTTGGCCGAGAATTGTTTTTGGACAAGGTTTGGGAGTGGAAATCCCTCTCAGGGTCAAACATTACTCGTCAAATGCGACGACTTGGGACTTCTCCAGAGTGGTCACGCGAACGCTTCACGATGGATGCCGGGTTATCCAACGCAGTTACTGAAGTATTTGTTCGGCTGTACAACGAAGGTCTGATCTACCGTGGCAAACGCCTGGTGAACTGGGATCCGGTCCTGCAAACCGCCGTGTCCGATCTGGAAGTGGTGAGTACTGAAGAAGACGGATTCATCTGGGAAATCAATTACCCGCTGGAAGATGGCCATGGCCACACCAGCGGTTTCCTGACGGTGGCCACCACGCGTCCGGAAACGCTGTTGGGCGATACCGCCATTGCTGTGAATCCAACTGATGAACGCTATGCCCATCTGATCGGCAAGTCGGTGCGCTTGCCGGTGGCGGAGCGGACCATCCCGATCATCGCCGACGATTATGTAGATCGTGAGTTTGGCACCGGTGTGGTCAAGATTACCCCTGCACACGATTTCAACGACTGGCAGGTCGGCCAGCGCCACAAACTGGCCGCGATCAGCGTGTTGACGCTGGATGCGAAGATCAACGAGTTCGGGCCGACCGAGTACCAGGGTCTTGATCGCTATGTCGCGCGCCAGAAGATTCTCGATGAGCTGCAAGCCAAGGGCCTTCTGGTTTCAGCCAAACCACACAAACTGATGATTCCACGCGGCGACCGCACGCATGCGGTGATCGAGCCGATGCTGACCGACCAGTGGTTCATGAGCATGGAAGGGCTGGCCAAGCAGGCGCTGAAGGTCGTCGATACCGGTGAACTGCGTTTTGTGCCGGAGAACTGGACCACGACATACCGCCAATGGTTGGAGAACATCCAGGACTGGTGCGTATCCCGGCAGCTCTGGTGGGGCCACCGGATTCCAGCCTGGTATGACGAGGACGGCAATGTGTATGTTGCCCGCGACGAAGCCGAAGCGCGCAAGCAAGCGGCGGGGCGCGAAATTTTCCGTGACGAGGACGTGCTGGATACCTGGTTTTCATCTGCGCTGTGGCCGTTCTCTACCCTTGGCTGGCCGGAAGAGACCTGGGAGCTGAAGCATTACCTGCCGACCTCGGTGCTGGTGACCGGTTTCGACATCATTTTTTTCTGGGTTGCGCGCATGGTCATGATGACCCTGCATTTCACTGGCAAGGTACCCTTCCGCGATGTTTATGTCACCGGCCTGGTGCGTGATGCGCATGGCAACAAGATGTCTAAATCAAAAGGAAATGTGCTCGATCCGATAGACCTGATCGACGGCATCAGCCTTGATGAATTGGTCGCCAAGCGCACGACAGGCCTGATGAATCCAAAGCAGGCGCAGGCGATCGAAAAGGCGACGCGCAAGGAATTCGCCGATGGTATTGCCAGTTTCGGCACTGACGCCTTGCGCTTTACCTTTGCCAGCCTGGCCACGCACGGGCGCGACATCAAGTTCGATATGGCGCGTTGCGAGGGCTATCGGAATTTCTGCAACAAGCTGTGGAACGCCAGTCGTTTCGTGCTGATGAACTGCGAAGGCCATGACACCGGCCTGGATGAAGCTTTACCGTTGGAGTTCAGTTTTGCCGATCGCTGGATTCTGGGTCGCCTGGAACAAGCCATTGGTGAAGTCCGTAGCGGATTTGACCAATATCGTTTCGACATGGCATCCCGCGCGATCTATGAATTTGTCTGGGATGAATACTGCGACTGGTATCTGGAACTGGCCAAAGTCCAGATTGCCAATGGGAGTGAAGCCGCCCAGCGCGCAACCCGGCGCACGCTGGTCCGCGTGCTCGAAGCTTTGCTGCGCCTGGCACATCCGGTCATCCCGTTCATCACGGAAGAACTCTGGCAGGCGGTGGCGCCGCTGGTGCGCGAGCATAAACAGGGCGACAGCATCATGCTTGCGCCCTATCCCGAATTTGATCCGGGGCGGGTCGATGCGGCTGCTCTGGCGGAAATGTCGCGGCTAAAAGAGCTGATCAACGCGACGCGAAATTTGCGCGGCGAAATGAGCTTGTCGCCGGCGATCAAAGTGCCGTTGTTCGTCGAAGGCGATGCCGAACGCGCCACGGTTTATGCGCCTTACATGAAGTCTCTCGGACGTTTGTCGGAGGTACAGGTGGTGAGCGCATTGCCCGACAGCGACGCACCCGTGGCCATCGTGGGCGATTGGCGGGTCATGCTGCATATCGAAATCGACAAGGATGCCGAAATCGCTCGCCTGGACAAGGAAATCGCACGTCTGAGCGGCGAGATTGGCAAGGCGCGCGGCAAGTTGAGCAATGCCAGCTTTGTCGACAAAGCACCCGCCGCTGTGGTCGAACAGGAACAGAAACGACTGGCTGACTTCGTTCTGACCCTGGAAAAAGTGCAGGCGCAACGCACGCGTCTGGGATGAATCCGATATCGGATCACAAGACCTTTAGTCCTCGTCAGATTTAGTCAGTCTATTCGTTCATAAGAACTTTCGATTAAACCAATATCGCGGCGGGCTCCGCTTTGCGGGTAACATTCGCGCCTATTTTGTCGGGCGAAGTGTCTGGCCCGATGCCAGCTTTTTCTTAAGTCTTCACCCTTCGGAGGCGATACATGACGTCTGTAGTGGCGACCAACCAGACCATTCTGGTCGTGGGCGGCGGCATTTCCGGCATGACT
>JAIFLB010000172.1 GCA_020049245.1 Betaproteobacteria bacterium
TCGATTCCGGCTACGAGTTGCACGTCGGCGGCAACGGCGGCATCAAGGTGCGCATCACCGACCTGCTGACCAAGGTGGAAACGGAAGAACAAGTGCTGGAGTTCTGCGCCGCCTTCACCCAGCTCTACCGCGAAGAAGCGCACTACCTGGAACGCACCGCGCCCTGGGTCGAGCGGGTCGGCCTGTCGCACATCAAGGCGAAGGTGGTGGAGGACGCCGCCAACCGCGCCGCCCTGGCTGAGCGTTTCCTGATCTCGCAGAAACCGGCGCAAGTGGACCCGTGGAAGGAACGCACGGCGGGTGCGTTGAAGCGGGAATTCATTCCGATCCGCGTGGCGAGTTGATGTATTGCTCCCCTCCCCCGCAAGCGAGGGAGGGGCCGGGGGAGAGGGGCCTTTACGTTATCAAACCTCCCTCTCCCCAACCCCTCTCCCGCTTGCGGGAGAGGGGCTAACGACAAAGGAACACCAACATGACTGAATGGATCAACGTCGCAAAACTGGAAGACATCCCCCGCCAGGGCGCACGCGTCGTCAGAACCGCCGCCGGTGAAATTGCGATCTTCCGCACCGTCGATGACGAGGTCTTTGCGCTGCGCGACAAATGTCCGCACAAAGGCGGGCCGCTGTCGCAGGGCATCGTGCATGGCAAAAAGGTCGCCTGCCCACTGCACGACTGGAAGATCAACCTCGATACCGGCCTCGCCGTCGCGCCCGATGTCGGCTGCGCGGCGCGCTTTCCTGTGCGGGTGATCGATGGCGCGGTGAACTTGTCGTTGACGCCCGAGGCATGACTGATACCCCCATCCGCACCACCTGCCCTTACTGCGGCGTCGGTTGTGGCGTGCTGGTGTCCCGCGAGGGCGACGCTTTCACGGTGCGTGGCGATCCCGAACATCCGGCCAATCTGGGCCGCCTGTGTTCGAAGGGTGCCGCGCTGGGCGAAACACTGAGCCTGGACGGGCGTCTGCTCTACCCTGAAATCAACGGTGAACAGGCAAGCTGGGATGCCGCGCTCGACACCGTCGCGCAACGTTTTCAACAGGTCATCGCCGAACACGGCCCGGATGCGGTCGCGTTCTACGTCTCCGGCCAGTTGCTGACCGAGGACTACTACGTCGCCAACAAGCTGATGAAGGGCTACATCGGCAGCGGCAATATCGATACCAACTCACGCCTGTGCATGTCATCGGCGGTGGCCGGACATAAACGCGCTTTCGGTTCCGACACCGTGCCGGGATGCTATGAAGACCTGGAACTGGCCGATCTGGTCGTGCTGGTCGGCTCGAATGCCGCCTGGGCGCATCCGGTGGTGTTTCAGCGACTGGTCGCGGCGAAAAAGGCGCGGCCTGAGATGAAAGTAGTGCTGATCGACCCGCGCCGCACCGCTACCGCTGAGATTTTGCAACCCGGGGCGGACTTGCACTTGAGCATCAAACCGGGCGCCGATGCCTGGTTGTTCAACGGCTTGCTGAACCACCTGAAACGCGAGGACGCCATCGACTGGGCGTATCTGGAAGCGCATGTCGAAGGTTTCGGGCCGACCTTGCAGGCCGTCAGCGGCCTGTCCATTCCGACCGTGGCGTCGCAATGCGGCCTGGCGGAAACCGATGTCGCGACGTTTTACCGACTGTTCACCCAGACTCCCAAAACCGTCACGCTGTTCTCGCAAGGCATCAATCAATCGTCGTCCGGCGTCGATAAAGTGAACAGTGTCATCAATGTTCACCTCGCCACAGGTCGCATCGGCAAGCCGGGTTCGACGCCGTTCTCGATCACCGGCCAGCCGAATGCGATGGGCGGCCGCGAGGTCGGCGGTCTGGCCAATCAGCTGGCGGCGCACATGGATTTCACGCCGGCAGACATCGACCGCGTCGGCCGCTTCTGGCAGGCGCCGAACCTGGCGCAAAAACCGGGACTGAAAGCGGTGGACCTGTTCGAGGCGGTGCATGACGGCCGCATCAAGGCGCTGTGGATCATGGCGACCAACCCGGCGGTCAGCCTGCCGAACGCCAATCGCGTGAATGAAGCCTTGCGCCGCTGCCCATTCGTCGTGGTCTCCGATGTAGTTTCCCGCACCGATACCAGCATCCACGCCCACGTCAAATTGCCCGCCGCCGCCTGGGGCGAAAAGGACGGCACGGTGACCAACTCGGAACGCCGCATCTCGCGCCAGCGCGCCTTCATGCCAGCGCCGGGCGAAGTGCGGCCGGACTGGTGGATCGTCGATGCGGTGGCGCGACGGATGGGTTACCAGCAAGGCTTCGGCTATGTCGGGCCCGCGCAGATATTCAGCGAACACGCGGCACTCTCCGGATTTGAAAACGCTGGAACACGGGATTTCGATATTTCCGGCCTCCTGCCGCCTGAAAGCTATGACACCTTGCAACCCCGGCAATGGCCGATCACCGCGCAAAGTGACACATCCCGCCTGTACACCGATGGCCATTTCTTCACGCCCTCGGGCAAGGCACGCATGCTGCCGATCACCCCGCGTGCGCCGGTTCACGGCATCAGCGAGGAAACGCCGTTCAGCCTGAATACCGGTCGCATCCGCGATCAGTGGCACACGATGACACGCACCGGCAAGGCGGCGAAATTACTCGCCCACCTTGATCAACCGTTCGTTGAAATACATCCCCAGGACGCACGCCGGGCCGGTGTCAAGGCGGGCGCCTTGGCGCGCATCTCGAATGCCAACGGCGACATGCTGGCGCGGGTGATGGAAAGCCGCGAACAGCAGATCGGCAGCGTCTTCGCCCCCATCCACTGGAACGATCAATTCACCGGCCAGGGCCGGGTTGGCGCGTTGATCCACGCGGTCACCGACCCGATTTCTGGCCAGCCTGAATTCAAGCAGACGCCAGTGACGGTGGCGGCTTACGCGGCAGGCTGGCATGGGTTTGTGATGACGCGGGAAACGCTGGATTTCACCACTGTGGCCGGTTACTGGAGCAAGGTGCGCGCCAAGACCTGCTGGCGGCATGAAATCGCCGGGCTGGCAATCGCTGCCGACGCGCCGTTGCAAATGCGCCAAATGATCGGCCTCGCCGGCGACTGGATCGAAATGAAAGACGCCGGCGCGGCACGTTATCGCGGCGCATTGATCCAGGACGGCCGCTTGCTGGCGGTCTACTTCCTCGAACGCGAAGCCGATCGCCTACCACCACGGCATTGGCTGGAATCACTGTTTGACCGCGAAACCTTGAACGACGCCGAACGCCGCGCCCTGTTGCTCGGACGACCCGGCCCCGGCATGGCGGACAACGGCCGCATCATCTGCGCCTGTTTTGGCGTTGGCGAGAAATCCTTGACCCAAGCCATGGCCGGGGGCGCGACATCGGTGGAAGCTCTCGGCATCCAACTGAAAGCCGGGACAAATTGTGGTTCCTGCATCCCTGAACTGAAACACCTGCTGCAAGCATGAACGATTCCAACCGCACCGGCCTCACCATCCTGATCGTCAGCCCGTCGCGCCGCCGGCTCGACAACCTGATGCAGGCGCTTGCTGCCAGCGCGCCGGAGCATCGTCTGGTCGGACGCCTCGACCGCGCCATCGACCTGCCGCGCTGGGTCGATGAACTTCAGCCGGACGCGATCATCATGGACACCGAATCGCCCAGCCGCGACACGCTCGAACAGATCGTCGTGATGAGCGAACGCACGCCGCGCCCGATTGTCATGTTCAGCCAGGATGAATCGCAGGATGCGATGCGCCAGGCCGTGTCTGCCGGCGTCGCCTGCTATGTCGTCAACGGCCTGGAGAACGAACGCATCCAACCCTTGTTGCAACTTGCCCAAGTGCGTTTCGAAGCCTGGCAGGCGATGCGCGACGATACCCTGCGGGCGCGCCAGGAATTGCAGGAGCACAAGCTGGTCGAGCAGGCAAAACGCCATCTGATGAAGCGCGAAAACCTGTCCGAAGAAGCCGCCTACCAGGCGCTGCGGCGGGAAGCCATGTTGCACCGCAAACGTATCGCCGAGGTGGCGCGATTGCTGATGGATATGAAGCAGGTCAGCGCGAAATAACCTCTTGCAAACATCACCTGTTGCGCAAAAGCCATCGCAGCGCACAGGAACGTTGTCATTCAAGTCTGTAATCAGTTGGCGTAATCTGTGCTTCGGATAATTCACTTTGTCCTAGGGAGGTACAGCATGCTAAGTCGCATATTCAGACGCACATTCCTGATCCTGGCATTTCTGATCTCAGCCGGCATGGTTCAGGCCAGCGAAGTGACTGCCCAGGTTGCCGCAGAAGCGGCCGCCGAGCCGATGATTCTCACCACCACCGCGACGGGCATCGGCATCGATGCGGCGGTGGATGCACTCAACCGGGCCATCGTCAATCACAACTACACCTTTGTCCGCCAACAGGCGATGGACAGCCGCCTGGTGCCTTATGCGCAGGAAGTGCGCTCGGTGCGGCTGGTGTATTTCTGCAATTTCACCAAGATGGATCGGGCGTTGCGCATTGACCCGCGCGCGACGCAAGTGCTGCCGTGCCGGGTGACGCTGGTGGAAACGCCGACCGGCGTCGATCTGATCGCGGTGAATCCGGCCTGGGTGACGCAGAACATGCCCGGCCTGCATGCGGAGTGTCAGGAAATGAAGCGCGACTATCTGGCGATCCTGGAAGAGGCAGCGTTATGAAACGACGCGCCCTGCTGCTGGCGGTAGCCTTGGGCTTGAATTTTGCGCTGGCTTTGCCCGGCCACGCCGACCCGTTGATGGTGAACAAGCTGGTGGATATGCGGCGTGCGATGGATGACGTGGCCTTGGCGGCGGCCAACCACGATCTGGTGCTGGTGAAGGTGCAACCGATCGATACCGCGCTCGCCAAACGCGGCTTCGACAACCCGCATATGCGCCTGTTGTTCATCGGTAGTGAATCCGCCGTGCGCTGGGCAGAGGCCGCCGAACCGCGCCTGCTCAACCTGTTGCCGCTGCGCCTGACGCTGATCGAACGGGATGGCGGCGTGACGCTGATGAGCGATGATTTCGGCCCCTGGCTGAGGGAATTTTCCGAACCGCCGGCACATTTGATGGTCGAGGCCTGGCAGGCGGAAATGAAGGCCATGCTGGATGATTTCGTCGCGCAATGAATGCGTGCGCCGAAATGGCGTGTTTCACTCCGGTTTGGCACAGCATCGGTGCGTAAATCGTTTCACAGCGCTTCTTGGAAATATTTTTTTCAGCATTTAAACAATAACAATCAATGGTTTACAAGTTTTCATGGCGCTTGGCACAGGTATTGCTAAATATTGATTGACCGATGCAAAGGCGCGTCGGCCATGTCGCTCCTTCTGTAGTATTTTTTGTCTTACCAATATGGACAACGGCGTCCCTCCCCATGCGGGTGGACGCCGTTTTTTTTTGGAGTTTTTAAATGGATAACCCTTTTTCGCCAAAAGCATTGCCCGAAAGCAATCTGATCGCCATCAATGATGGTAAACGTGACTTTTTGAAGAAAGCCGCAGGTATGTCAGCCGCCGCCGCAATCATGTCCCTCGTCCCCCCGGGTGTGCGCAGCGCCGCCTGGGCAGCCGGTTCCGACGCGCCGGAAAAGACCGAAATCAAGATCGGCTTCATTCCACTGACCGATTGCGCCAGCGTGGTGATGGCCGCCGAGAAGGGTTTCGACAAGAAGTACGGCATCAAGATCATCCCGAGCAAAGAGGC
>JAIFLB010000175.1 GCA_020049245.1 Betaproteobacteria bacterium
GGCCTGGTGACCCAGGTGCAGGCGCTGAAGGAACATCAGGGCGGTCTGTTCCTGGTGCTGTCCGAATTGTTCAACAACGCGCTGGATCATGGTTTGCTGGGTCTGGATTCCGTCACCAAAAACTGGGTGGGCGGATTTGAAATCTATATGCAGCAACGTATCGACCGTCTTGCCAAGCTGGAGCATGGGTCGATCTCATTGTCGTTCTTGCTGCATCAGTTCGAGTCGCGCGCGGTGCTAGACATCAGCATCCAGGACAGCGGTCCCGGTTTTGATTTTTCCAAACCCTTGACGGATGCAACCGCTTTGAGTGAAGCCAACCAGCGTGTCTGCGGGCGAGGCATTGCGTTGGTCAAAAGCCTGTGTGAGCAGGTGGTCTATTCCGGCAGCGGCAACAAGGTCTGGTGCCGCTATGTCGTATCCGATCTGGTGCAGGATATCGTGTCGTGATCTGGCTTTACGCGTTGATCTGTTCGAGCAGTTCCTGAATCCGCTCCGGGCGTCCGGCACGCAGCAGTTTTTTCACTTGCGGCGCCAGTTCACCAATGTGGCTGCGCATGACTTGCTGCTTGACCGCCAGCACATGCGCCGGGTGCATTGAGAAGTCGGTCAGTCCCATACCCAGCAACAGCCGTGTCAGACGCGGGTCGCCGGCCATTTCGCCGCAGACAGAGACCGGTTTGCCCATTTTCTGGCCCACTTTCAGCGTCAGGTCGATCAGGCTCAGCACCGCCGGGTGCAACGGGTCGTACAAATGGGCGACGGCGTCGTCGGTACGGTCGATCGCCAGCGTGTACTGGATCAGATCGTTGGTGCCGAGCGAGAGGAAATCGAGTTTGCGGGCGAACCATTCGGCTGCCAGCGCGGCGGCGGGAACTTCGATCATGCCGCCGATCGGGGTTTCCTGATCGAACGGAATGTCCGCCACACGCAGACTGCCGCGTGCCGCGCCGATCAGGGCCAGGGCCTGGTCGAGTTCGGTCAGGCTGGCCAGCATCGGCAACAGAATCTTGATCTGGCCGTAATGGCTGGCACGGTAAAGCGCACGCACCTGGGTGATGAAAATCTGCGGCTCGGCAATGCACAGGCGGATGGCGCGCAAGCCGAGTGCCGGATTGACGCTGGTGTCGTTCATCCAGCGCACCGATTTGTCGGCGCCGACATCGAGCGTGCGGATCACCACCGGCCGCCCGGCCATGCCTTCGGCCACCGCGCGATAGGCTTCGAATTGCTCTTCTTCGCTGGGCAGGTCGTCGCGATTGAGGAACAGGAACTCGCTGCGGAACAGGCCGATGCCGGCGGCATTTTCATTCCGCGCCTGGCTGACGTCGCTGGGCAGGTCGATATTCGCATTGAGCGCAATCTGGATGCCGTCCAGCGTGGTGGACGGGCTGGATTTCAGTCGCCGCAGCTTTTTCTGTTCCAGCAGCCACTGGTTCCGGCGTAGTCGATATTCATCCAGAATGGCCTGATCGGGATCGACAATGACGACGCCGGCGACGCCGTCGACGATCAGCCAGTCGTCTTCCTGAATCAAGGCGCGCGCGTTGTGCAGCGCCATTACCGAGGGCAGGTTCAGGCTGCGCGCGAGGATCGCGGTGTGCGAGGTGGCGCCGCCCAGGTCGGTGATGAAGGCGGCGAACTTGTGGCGCTTGAACAGCACCATGTCGGACGGCGACAGGTCATGCGCGATCAGGATGCTTTCGCCTTCACTGACTGTTTTCAGCGGTGCATTGCCGGGATGCCCCATCAGCGACTTGAGCACCTTGTCGGCGACTTGGCGCACGTCATGTCGGCGTTCGCGCAGGTAATCGTCTTCGATCGATTCAAACTGCGCGATCAGTGCTTCGGTCTGTTGCGCCAGCGCCCATTCGGCATTGCAGCCTTCTTCGCGGATGCGTTTTTTCGGCGCTTGCGAGAGCATCGAATCGGACAGGATCAGCGCGTGGACCTCGATGAACGCGGTCAACTCGGTGGGGGCGCCACCAGGAATATGTTTTTGCAAGCCGAGCAATTCGGCATGCACGTTTTCCACCGCCTCGGTGAAACGCGCGATTTCCGCCTCGATGTGCTCCGGCCGCAAGAGATAGTGCGGCGCTTCCAGGCGTGCGTGGGAATAGAGTTGAGCGCGCCCAATCGCGTAGCCGCCGGAGACGCCGATGCCGTGCAGACTAAAGGTCATTCCCCCTCCCCGAATTTGTCTTCGATCAGCTCGACCAGCGCGTTCATCGCTGCCTCTTCATCGACGCCAATGGTCTCGATCTTGATCTCCGTGCCCCGCGATGCCGCCAGCATCATCACGCCCATGATGCTTTTACCGTTGATGCGGCGGCCGTTGCGGGTCAGCCAGACTTCACTCTGAAAGCGCACCGCTGTTTGCGTCAATTTGGCGGATGCGCGCGCATGCAGGCCGAGCTTGTTGGTGATTTGAATGTCGCGTTCAGCCATGGGTGTTCGGCATGGGATTTTGCTCGCATGCCGGCTCTGAATGAATATTGATAATGCCGGCCTGGCCGCCGGATAGGGCTTTTTCCAGCAATTTGGCCATGCCTTGGTCGCGATAAGTCAGCGCCTTCAGCAGCATCGGCAAATTGACGCCGGCGATCGCTTCGACGGTGCTTGATGCGATTGCCTTGCACACGATGTTGCAGGGCGTGGCGCCGTAGACATCGGTCAGCACCAGCACGCCGTCTCCCTGATCGAGTTCAGCCAGTTTGGCGCTTGCCCGGTCCAGCATTTCCGCCGGTTCTGCGCAGGCGGACAGATCCAGGTTCTCCAGCGCTTCCGGGCGTTTGCCGAGAACAAAGGTCGCGCACTGGATCAGGCTTTCGCCGAGATTGCCATGCGCGACGATGAGTAAAGCGATCATGTCGTAAGGGGAATGGGTGAACAGTGAGGCGGCATTCTACGCCGCCCCGGTAAGGCCGCGATGCTGCCTTGCAGCAATCACATATCCATTTGATTAATAAGGTCAAATTATTTTTGACGCAACCCGAATGGCAGCGAAATCATTGCCGCTTTTAGCGGCTTATGAGTTCGGCGCCCTCCCTGCGAGGGTAGAATTGGTCACCCCCAAGATTCGAGTTTTTCCATGTCTTCCCAGCGCATCCGCGAAATTCCCTACAACTACACTTCGTTTTCCGACCGCGAGATCATCATCCGCCTGCTCGGCGCCGAGGGCTGGCGGTTGGTGGAGGAATTGCGCGGCGAGCGCAAGACCGGCCGTTCGGCGCGCATGCTGTTCGAGGTGCTGGGCGATATCTGGGTGGTCACGCGCAACCCCTATCTGGAAGACGATCTGCTCGCCAACCCGGATCGGCGCGGTTTGTTGATTCAGGCGCTGCGGCATCGGCTGAACGAAATCGAGATGCGCCGCCAGGGCAATGAGCGCGTCGGCAAGCTGCTGGTGCTGTCGAATGGCGCGGTGGATGCGTTCGAAGCCGGTTTCCGCCAGACCGAGAAGTTGCGCCACGACATTCTGCACAAGCTTTTGCCGCATACCCGGCGCGACAACATTGCGTTCGACGGCATGGCGCGCGTTTCCCACGTGACCGATGCCACCGACTGGCGCGTCGAATACCCTTTTGTTGTGCTGCATCCGGATAGCGAGCAGGAAATTCCTGCCCTGGTCGCGGGATGTATCGCGCTCGGGCTGACCGTGATTCCGCGCGGCGGCGGCACCGGCTACACCGGCGGCGGACTGCCACTGACGCGGATGTCGGCGGTGATCAATACCGAAAAGCTGGATCAGATGTCGGCGATTGAATCGCGCGTTTTACCAGGTCACAGCGCCGGTCAAGGCCAGGCGACGCCGGTGATTGTTTGCGGCGCCGGCGTGGTGACACGGCGGGTGATGGAAGCGGCGGATGCCAGTGGTCTCGCCTTCGCGGTGGACCCGACCAGCGCGGATGCTTCCTGCATCGGCGGCAACGTGTCGATGAACGCAGGCGGCAAGAAGGCCGTGTTGTGGGGCACCGCGCTCGACAATCTGGTGTCGTGGAAGATGGTGACGCCGGATGCTGATTGGCTGGAAGTGACCCGTCTCGACCATAACCTGTCGAAGATTCATGACGTGGACATGGCGCGCTTCGAGTTGCGCCGGTTTCATGCTGACGGCAAGCCGAAGGGCGAGCCTGAGATCATGCAGATTCCTGGCCATGCCTTCCGCAAAAAAGGGCTCGGCAAGGACGTCACCGACAAATTTCTCGCCGGCCTGCCCGGTATCCAGAAAGAGGGCTGCGATGGCCTGATTACCCAGGCGACCTTTGTGCTGCATCGGATGCCGCCGCACATCCGCACTGTTTGCATGGAATTCTTCGGCCCGGTCGGCGATGCGGTGCCGGCGATCGTGGAAGTCAAGAACCATATGGACACCTGCCCTGGCGGCGTCGTCATGGCCGGCCTGGAACACATGGATGCGCGCTATATCAAGGCAGTCGGCTACGCCACCAAGTCGGAAAGGACCGGATTGGCCAACACGCGCCCGAACATGGTGCTGCTGGCCGACATCGCGGGCGACGATGCCGCCGCCGCCGATGTTGCCGCAGCGCATATCGTTGAACTGGCGAAAACGCGCGGCGGTGAAGGTTTCATCGCGGTCAGCGCCGAAGCGCGCAAGAAATTCTGGCTCGACCGCTCGCGCACTGCCGCCATCGCGAAACACACCAACGCGTTCAAGGTGAACGAGGATGTGGTGATTCCGTTGCCGCGCCTGGGCGATTATTCCGACGGCGTCGAACGCATCAATATCGAGTTGTCGATCAGTAACAAGTTGGCCTTGCTGCAGGCGCTGGAAACTTTCTTCCAGGGCGAACTACCGCTGTTCGAGGATGAAGACGGCGTCGCCGATCCTGAACTGACCGCTGCCCGGCGCGCGCGCGCGCTGGAGTTGTTGAGCCAGGTAAGAGCGCGCTGGACCGGTCTGCTCGACAGTCTGGATGACGAAGCCGTTTTCCGCGCCGTGCAGACCAAGCAACAGCGGGTGTCGTGGAAGCGCGAAGTTCGCGCCGAACTGCGCCAGATTTTCACCGGCCGCGAATACGAACCGGTGTTGCTGGAATGCGAGGCGATCCACAAACGCGTGCTGAAGGGCCGGGTGTTTGTCGCGCTGCACATGCATGCCGGCGACGGCAACGTGCATACCAATATTCCGGTCAATTCCGATGATTACGCGATGCTGCAGGCCGCCAATCAGGCGGTGGCTCGGATCATGCAATTGGCGCAGGACCTGGGCGGCGTCATTTCCGGCGAACACGGCATCGGCATTACCAAGCTGGAATTCCTGTCCGATCTGGCGTTGTCGGAATTTGCCGCTTACAAGAACAAAGTCGATCCGAACGGTCATTTCAACAAAGGCAAGCTGCTCGCCGGTGCCGATATGGCGAATGCCTACACGCCGTCCTTTGGTTTGCTGGAACTGGAATCTCTGATCATGGAGCAGTCCGAAATCGGCGCCATCGCCGATTCGATCAAGGATTGTCTGCGTTGCGGCAAGTGCAAGCCGGTTTGCACGACGCATGTGCCGCGCGCCAATCTGCTCTACAGCCCGCGCAACAAGATTCTGGCGACTTCATTGCTGATCGAGGCGTTCCTGTACGAGGAACAGACCCGGCGCGGCATCTCGAT
>JAIFLB010000118.1 GCA_020049245.1 Betaproteobacteria bacterium
TGGCCCCGATCATCAGCATCAAAGTCGTCAACGATCTGGATGAGGCGATCGCCCACATCAACCATTACAGCTCGCACCACACCGACGCGATCCTGACCACCAACCACCCGAATGCGATGCGCTTCCTGCGCGAAGTCGATTCCAGTTCGGTGATGGTCAACGCCTCCACCCGCTTCGCCGACGGCTTCGAATACGGCCTCGGTGCCGAAATCGGCATCTCTACCGACAAGATTCACGCCCGTGGCCCGGTCGGCCTGGAAGGTCTGACCAGTCAGAAGTGGGTGGTACTGGGGGATGGGCATGTCAGAGGTTGAGAAGATGAACGAAGTCGCATCAACCGGCCGGCGTAACCCGATGCTCGCGAGCACAGAGCCTTCTGACGAGGAACTGCACAGCGTCATGCGTGAAGCCCGCGATGTCGCCGTGCAGAGAAAGCTGGCTTCCGATGCCTGGATGCTGGAACAGTTGAACCTGGCGGTACAACAAGCGCAAGAACGGGCGGGGGTGCAGCCGCATGGCTGAAACGCCGGAAAAACCGCGCATTCTTCTGGTCGCGGGGCCGAATGGCGCTGGCAAAACCACCATCACCGAGCAAGGCTTGTCACATGCGTGGTTTGATGGTTGCGAGTACATCAATCCAGACCTGATTGCGCGTGACGAATTCGGCGACTGGAACTCCCCTGCCGCGATCATTCAGGCAGCCAACCTTGCCCAGGCGCGACGCGAGCAGTGTCTGGAAACAGGCTTCAGTCTGGCTTTCGAGAGTGTGTTTTCCGGCCCGGACAAGGTGGACTTTCTGCTGCGCGCAAAACAACGTGGTTACTTCACACGGGTATTCTTTGTCGCCACTACCGATCCTGCAATCAATGCTGCCCGAGTCGCCCGCCGTGTAATGCAGGGTGGGCATGACGTCCCCATCAGCAAGATTATTTCCCGCTACTTCAGATCCATCGCCAACTGCGCACTGGTCGCGCCCCATGTGGATCGGCTCTACCTATACGACAACTCCATCGAAGGCAGTGTGGCCAGTCTGGTTCTGCGCGCGTCCGAGGGCAGGGTCGTGCGGACCTATCAGCCACCCCCAGCCTGGATGCATCCCATCGTGGCATCGCTGCAAGCGCAGCGGGGTTCAGCATGAACACCCCCATCGGCCTCCTCGGCGGCACCTTCGACCCGATTCACTACGGCCATCTGCGCTTGGCGGAAGAACTGGCCGAAATCCTGCAGCTTGATCAGGTGCGTTTCATTCCCGCCGGACAACCGCCGCATCGCGGCCAACCGCGCGCGGCGGCGCAGCATCGGCTGGAAATGGTGCGCCGTGCGGTCACCGGCAATCCTCGCTTCGTGCTTGACGCCCGTGAACTCCAGCGCGACTCACCCAGCTACAGCGTCGACACGCTGACCGCCTTGCGCGCCGAAATTCCTGCCGAAACACCGCTGGTCTTGTTCATGGGCGGCGACGCTTTTCTCGGCCTCACAACCTGGCATCAATGGCGTCAATTATTTGACCTTGCGCACATCGCCGTCGCACACCGGCCTGGCTATTCGCTGGCAAGCTGGGAAGATGCGCTACCCGACACGTTGCGCACCTGTTTATCCACTCGCCGCTGCGAACATGCCGCCGATATTCTGGAAAAACCGGCTGGCCGGGTTTTTTTGCATACCATCACGCAGCTCGACATTTCCGCCAGCCAGATTCGCTACCGCGCCCTGCGTGGCCAGAGTCTGCGCTACCTGTTGCCCGACCCCGTCATCGATTACATCAACGAGAACCGACTCTATGCCTGAAACCAATGCCAACGCAGTTCCCAAACAACTAACTACCGAACAACTCGTAAAGATCGCGATCGACGCGCTGGAAGACATCAAAGGCAAGGAAATTACCGTGCTTGATGTTGGTCATCTGACCTCGATGTTCGACAAGATGATCGTCGCCAGCGGCGACTCCACCCGGCAAGTCAAATCGCTTGCCGACAACGTGCAGAAAAAAATCAAGGAAGCCGGCGCCGAAATCATCGGCATCGAAGGCGAACAGGTTGGCGAATGGGTGCTGGTCGATGCCGGCGGCCTCATCGTGCACGTCATGCATCCCACCGTGCGTCTGCATTACAACCTGGAGGAACTCTGGGGTGCGGCACGCAAGGCGCGCGAACATCACTGAACCGCGCGCTAAATAAAAACGGCCGACCGGGACATGCCCGGTCGGCCGTTTTTGATGCGCCGATGCAGTCGCTTAGTGCGCCTGCACGCCGGGACCGAAGAAACGGTAACCCATGCGCATCTGGCGGCTGAGTTCCAGGCGCTTCTTGTCGGTGGCCGAGCTGAAGCTTGCAGCAATTGCGTTGTAGGCCTTGTCTGCCCAGGCACCATCCATCAGCAGATCGGCGACACCTTCAGCCCAACGCAGTTTGTCATTCGCCGAGGAGAGGTGGCTGCCACAGGAATCCATCAGCGGCACGATCTCGGAAGCCGGCAATTCATAGGACTTGAGGCGGCTGGCCAGTTGCACGCATTGATCGCCATTGGCACAGGCGGCCGCTGCCTTGGCAAACAACGCATTGGCGGCAGCATTGTCGCCAATCACGCGGTACAGGTTGGCAGTGTGCGCCAGCGCGTAATGATCTTTCGCCCGGTTGGCAGCATCGCCGAGCAGCTTGGCGGCCATGGCCGAATCGCCCAGCGCGGTCTGCACGGTTTCCGCCATCTTGGTGTAGTCGTAAGCGCTGTCTCCGAGAGCACGCGCTTCGGCGTAGGTACGGGCACGCGCCTTGCCGTATTCCGCATCGGTCAGTTCATTCGCGCAGGTCAGCACGATCTCGCGGAACCAGACGAAGTCGGCCGCATTGGCGACGCTTTCGTCGAGCAGCTTGCCCAACCATGCCTTGTCGCCGAGACGATCAACGCCGAGGATCAATGACTTGAAGCGGGCGAAATGGAAACCACCTTCGGCGCGCATCTGGGTTTCCGCCAGACCGAGCACCTTGCCGGCGTAGGCCGCATCTTCCAGTTCGGCCATGATGCGGTCGGACAGGTTGATGAACTGCTTGATCGTGGTGCACTTGCCTTCTTCATTCTGCAGTTCGGTGTACTTGGCCTGGTTGGCTTCGCGCTTGACCAGCTTGCCCTTGACCCGCTCGGCACGAACGGCATCGCTGGCGAAATGTTTTTCGACTGCATCAACCACCTTGCGCATATCGAACAGATTGCCGACGGCTTCTTCCGCCTTGTCCAGCATTTCAGCGGCGCTGGCGGTATCGCCGGCGGTAGCGCAGGCATCAGCCAACTGAATCAGTTCGTCGGTCGAGGTCGCCAGCGCGCCGCCCTTGGCCAGCACGGCCTTGGCGAAATCGGGGTTGCCGGCAGCCGCCGCCAGCACCTGCATCAGCGCGGTGAAGTCCTTTGCGGAATCGAGCGCCTTGTCATACAGACCGGCGGCGGCGGCCGGATCAATCTCGTTCATTGCACCGGACAACGCGATCAGATCGGCCGGGCTGCTGTATTTGGCAGCGCCTTCGTTGATGATTTCAACGCCCTTGGCCTTGTCACCCGCAGCCACCATCTTGGCCAGACGCGCGAAGTCACCGGCGCGACCGCACTTGGTCTTGATCTTGTCGACGATCTGGCCGAACAGTGCGGCATCGTTCAGTTCGGCGACCACCGCAGCCAGACCGTACAGCTCTTCGGTAACGGAGACTTCCTTCAGCGCGCCGGCCAATGCCTTGGCGGCGGCGGCGGAATCACCCAAAGCCAGCCACTGGCCCATGCCGACAGCAACCTTCTCGCTGCCATCCATCGCAAAGTCAGCGCCCTGGCCGAGCATTTCCTTGGCCTTGGCAGCGTCGCCCATGGCCTGGTAACCAATCGCCAGCGCGACGAAATCCTTGGTGAACATGGCGTCGCCGGCCACCTTGTCGAGCGCGGCTTTGGCGCCGGCATCACCGGTAAACGCGGCGCTGCTCAGCAGCTCCTTGGCATAACCCATATCAGCCGGCGCTTCAAAAGCATCGCGGGCGATTGCGAACAGGTTGGCGGCGCTGGTACTTGCGGCAGCTTTGGCGGCGAGGGTGTCGCGGGTGGCCATGAGACAACTCCTTGGGAAAATTGGGAAAGACCGTGGGTTAAGACTGTAGGCGCGCGAGTTTACCGGCGCATCCCCCCCTTGTCAGCGCGGCTTTGTTTATGGACGCATGACCGGAATTTATGTAACCGGATTTTGCCGCTGAAATCCACCCTCAGGTCGGATCAGGCGCTTGATGAAGCCAACCGGTTAAACCGACTGACCAGCAGAAAAATCAGTGCTTGTCACCACGATTCTGCAAACTTCGAATCACGTCCGCAACCAGAGCTTCGATCTCGTCACCGCGCAAATCCGGATACGCTGTGTGCAACTGGCTCATGGCGCGGTAAAGGTTGGTGCCACTCAGTGCATCTGAAGCGCTCAACAATGGCTTCAGTAAAACCAATGCGGAATCAAATCGTGACCGCAGCAGCAAACTACGCGGCGGTTCCGTTGATTTTGAATAGGCATGCGTCGTGCCATTGATATTCACCATTTTGCTCACTCCATCCATCTTCATTATTATTTCGGGCCGTTGAAGCTAACCCGTACTGGTTACAAGCCTATTACAGGTCAGACAAATACTGGTAACAAACTACCAGTTCATGCAAAGGCGGGCGATTCTCCCCTTTTTTTCCTGATTCGCGCTGAATTCGGCATTAATTCATGAAATATTTTTGCTGCGAACTGAAGCACCTTCAAAGCAGCAAAGCAGAAATCCTGCATCGGCGTTAATACCGACGCGCGGCCTAAAACCGGCGCACGCTGACCTTGCCCTTGGCCTTGGCCTTGGCCAAATACGACTGCAGCAGCCGGTAAGTGTCGCGGTCGAACTGCACATGCCCGGCGTGCGACAGCAATTCTTCCACTTCGTTTTCGCTTTTCGCCGTACCCAGATAGCGCCAGTTATCAACCAGATGGACTTCTTCCAGATCGAGAAAATCATCGCGTTCCACCAGGCCAATCGGCCCACCGTAAGGCCAGGCTTTGAGTTTGATTTTCGCCAACGCGCTCATCAAGCGGGCGCTGTGCAGACTGATCGACTCCTTGCCGATGCAGGCGCCTTTGCACTGATGGAGTTGGTACGCGAAGCAGGCGCGGCCGACTGAGCTTGCGTTGCGTGCGGTCTTCTCCAGGCCAAGCACGATCGGGCAAAGTTGATAGGCTTCAGCGATCTTGCGCAGTGTGTTGTCGGCCTCGCGCCGGTTCGCAAACAAGCCATACAGGCTGCCGATCTCGAAATCCGCCTCGCCACCGCTGACCAGGCGGGGCCGGAAATCGCCCTCGTCATGTTGTTCCAGTCGCCAGGCGCAAAGTTCGGATGCGCGCTTGAGTTGCCGGTTATGCACTGGCTGCAGGCTCTTCACCAGACTCGATTCGAGCAACAGCGCGCCGAGTTCGCCGACAGTTTCCCGCCAGTCGATCCGGCGCACTTGCTGCGATAGCTGCATTTCCTTGTATTCGCGGGTATCGGCGGCGAAATGCGACAGCAC
>JAIFLB010000047.1 GCA_020049245.1 Betaproteobacteria bacterium
AACGCGAGGCTGTTGTAGAGCGCCTGGCCGCGTGCCTGGTTTTTACCGGTGAAATGACGATGCACCAAAGACAAGGCGGCGGCGTGGTAGGCACCGAAGGTGAATGCATGCAACAACTGGGCGAACAGCAGCACCGGCAGGTTGTCGGCCTGCCAGCCGATCAGCAGAAAACGAATGGCTGCGATGACCAGTGTCGCCAGCAGCACGGTTTCGGCGCGCACGCGGGCGAACACCTTCGGCATTACCAGAAAGATGCCGATCTCGCACACCACGCCCAAGGCCCAGAGCCAACCGGCAAAGGATTTGCTGTAGCCGGTTTCGACCAGATGAATGGTGAAAAAGGTGTAGTACGGCCCGTGTGCCGCCGCCATCAGCAAGGCGGCGCCGAACAACGCGACCACTTCAGGCCGGCGCAGCACGTCGCGCATCGGAATATGGACATGATCCTGGCGAAGCACGACCCAGGGCACCAGCTTGATCGAGGCATGATCAAGCGCCGCACCCAGCCCGACTACCACGACGATGAATCCGACCGAACCCCAAAGCCGGATACGGCCATAGCGGTCGCTTCGCTCACCGAGATGTGACAGCGTGGTGGCTTCCACCAGCGGCAGTGAAGCGCTCCAGAAGAAGCTGATAAAACTCATGACGGCGAACAGCGCCCAAAAAGATGTCGCCCAGAACACGCCGACGAAGGCGATCAAACAGACCAGCGCCGCCAGTTGCACGATGGCGACGCGCTTGCCGGTGCGGTCGGCGATATGGCCCCAGACGTTGGGCGCGAAGATGCGCATCACTTGCAACAGCGACATCAGCACGCCGATCTGGAAGGCGTTGAATTCGAGGGAACGGAGGTACAAGCCCCAGAACGGCGCCATGGCGCCGACAAAGGCGAAGTAGAAGAAATAGAAACCGGACAGGCGCCAGTAGGGCAAAGCAGATGAGGAAGCCATGGGCCTAATCAGTAGCACGAAAACAAATCGGCCCGGCGTGGAGACGTCGGGCCGATGTACAGAACGAACGGGCTAGCCGAATGCCTTAACCATTGCCGCCGGTGACCAGCATCTTGTACAGCCGGTCTTTCAGCCGCACGCGCAATTGCTTCAATTCCTCGGCATAGAGATCAGAGGCGGGATCAAGCCGCTGCTCAATGCGCGCCACCTTGAGATCCACCTCGGTGTATTCGCGCATCATCTTGGCGAAGTCGTCGTTGCTGAGCATCAGTGCGCGGATGGTGTCCTGATACTCGGGAAACTCGTGATAAAGATCGTGGCTTTCAATCATCAATTGCTCCTGAGAAAAGTGGAAAAAAACAGTCAATCAATCTTGCCGGGAATGATCGGCGTCGTACACACCACATCGGCGTTCTGCGCACGCTGGCGTAGCGCATGGTCCATCAAAACGATAGCCAGCATCGCCTCCGCGATCGGCGTGGCGCGGATACCGACACAGGGATCGTGACGACCTTCGGTGACCACTTCCACCGGCTCGCCGCGAACGTTGATCGAACGGCCCGGCAGACGCAGGCTGGAAGTGGGCTTGATGGCAATTGAAGCGGTGATGTCCTGGCCGGTGGAAATGCCGCCGAGTATGCCGCCGGCATGGTTTGACGCGAACCCCGCCGGCAACAACTCATCACGATGCTCGGTACCTTTCTGCGCGACAACGGCAAAACCATCGCCAATTTCAACGCCTTTCACCGCGTTGATGCTCATCAGCGCATGCGCGATGTCGGTTGATGCGCGCGCCAACCGAATCACCGGACTTGCGCAGCGCGTCCATGTATTCCTCCAGGCCGGCCACCGCATCGGTATCAGGTGCAAAAAACGGGTTTTCCCTGACGGCTTCCCAATTCCTGAATGGCACGGCAATCGGCCCTAGTTGCGCCAGATAGCCACGAATCACGGTGCCGTATTTTTCTTGCAGCCATTTCTTCGCGATCGCCCCCGCCGCCACTCGCACGGCAGTTTCGCGCGCCGAGGAACGACCGCCACCACGGTAATCGCGGAAACCGTATTTCTGGTTGTAAGTGTAGTCGGCATGCCCCGGGCGGAAGGTCTCGGCAATGTTGCCGTAGTCCTTGCTGCGCTGGTCCTCGTTACGAATCAGCAGCGCAATCGGCGTGCCGGTCGTCTTGCCGTCGAACACGCCGGACAGGATTTCCACCGTATCCGACTCGCGCCGCTGCGTCACATGACGCGATGTACCCGGTTTGCGACGGTCCAGATCAAGCTGGATGTCGGCCGCGCAAAGCGCCAGGCCGGGTGGGCACCCGTCGACGATGCAACCGATTCCCGGCCCGTGCGACTCACCAAACGACGTTACAGAAAAAACCAGGCCCAATGTGTTTCCCGACATGCCACCGCTCGCTCAAGATCAACAGCCCTGAAAAGTAACACAGGCTGTGCCGCAGCGAACAAAACCTGCTCAGCCTTCAACGCTGCCTGAATTAAAGATAATTGATTGCATGCCGATGCATATCACGAATTCCGGTAGCCAGAGAATCCGGCGGCAGGAACCAGCAAGGCAAAGCTGGCCAAGAAATTGCACCTGAGTCGGAGGCTGGAAATGGGGCGGACAATCAATCACGGGGGTATCGCCTTGCGGAAAGTGATAGCCAATTTGCTGTACCTGACGCTAATCGGCCTGTGGCTGGTTGCCCCGCTTGCGCATGCCCATCCGTTGCTCAAGATCACACTGGCCTCGCCGGGGCCGGCGAGCTTTTCCTACCTGCCCATCGATTTGATCAAGAAAATCGGTGCGGACCAGGCCGAAGGCGTCGATCTCGACATCCGTTACTTGGGCGGCGGGCCGCTGGCGGCGAATGAAATGCTGAAGGGCAACAGCGATTTTGCCGCGCTTGGCATGGCCGCCCTGGCCGGCATGTATGCCGACGGCAAAGATGTGCGCAGCCTGGTCAGCATCAGCCGCGCCCCAACTTATGTGCTCAGCGTGCGCAGCGAACTGCGGCCACACATCAAAACAATCGCCGATCTGAAAGGACGCGTGATCGGCGTTCATTCGAGCGGTAAAAACAGCAAATCCACGTCGCGCCAACTGATTGAATACATGTTGCAACGCGCCGGCGTTTCGCCCGACAGCGTCAATTACCTATCCGCTGGCCAAAGCTATGCGGAACAACGCGCGGCATTGGCGTCAGGCGCGATCGATGCACTGATGGGCGAGGAACCCTTCTCGACCCGTCTGACGGAAGAAGGTCTGGCCTTCATCCTGATCGATCTGCATGACGAAGGCATCGCCAGACAAGCCCTGGGCGGACCCTTTCTTTATGTCCAGATTGCCACCCGCAGCAGCTTGTTGGCGCAACAGCCGGAAAAAGCCAGACGCATGGTGGCCATCATGCGTCGCGTGTTGTTGTGGATCAACAGCCATAGCGCGGATGAAGTCGCTCGCATGCTGGGCGGCTCCAACCCGGAAGTGAACCGGGAAAGCCGACAACTGCTGGCGCGCAGCAAATCGGCATTCAGTCCGGACGGCACATTTCGGCGCGAGGAAGTCGCCACAACAGAACGATTTTTTCTCAATCTGTCGAAGGACAACCCAGAAGTTCGTGGCATGCGACTCACTGATTTCATTGATGCCCGCTATGCCGGTTGGAAGGAATAAGTCCTTTGTCCAATGAAGCGCCCGCTGTATTGCCCAGCAACAAGCCAGCCGTCCCCAGGCCGGCTGCATTCGGCGTGCCACCGCTTGCACGCGCGCTGACCCGGCGTGTGATTGTTCTGTTGCTGGCTTTGGTGATGCTGATGCTGGCCAGCACCACCCTGTTTAGCTTCTGGCAGGGCAATCAGGAACAACGCGCGGAAGACTTGAGCGCCCGGCAAATGGTCCTCACTCGACTCGCCTTGCTGCGTGAAAGCTGGCAGCGTGAGGCCGAGAACATCATCACCAGCATTGACCTGCAACGCATCACCAGCCAACCCCAATCAACCCGATGGGAGAGCCTGCGTGCCTGGCTGGTGGCGATGGACGAGAACATCAGTTTTGACACCGTTTTAATTACCGACCCGGCTGGCCGCGTGATATTCGTGCATGGTCACGAAGGCGAAGAGATGTCCAGCAGGCTGCCAGCCAAGCAGAGCAACTGGTATCTGAGTCAACAATTCTGGGAATTGCACGCGATCATTCGAACTTCGCTTTGGCTGGGCGCTGATGGCGGGCGCGGCGAGGTCATATTTCTGCAACCGATCCAGCATTCCACATTGCAATTGATTGGCTCGGAGAAAAACCCGATTTACGCCGCCACCGCGACCCGCCTGCTGGCGGGGAGTGACGAGATCATCCTGCCGCTGCAGCCGGGCACGAAATTTACCGTCGGCAACAACAACTGGCGGGCAATCGAAGTGCCCATTGAAGGTTTCGACCAAGCCCGCTTTCTGCTCCGTCTGCCAGCCAACCAGCCAGTCTGGCTGATCCCGCTCCTGACCGGGGCGCTGGGACTTGTGCTGGCGCTGGCGCTGGGCATCCACCTTCTGTTGGGACGCTGGGCAAGCGAACTGGTGCAACGCATCCAGACCCTGAGCCAGGCCGCGCATGCTTTCGGCGATGATCACCATCCCAACCTGCCCGGCGCCCGCGCGCTGCTGAGCAAGGCCAAGGAAAAGGACGACGAAGTCGGCGCCCTGGCCGACACCCTCGAATCCCTGATGGACGCGGTGTTCATACGCGAGGAAGAAAACCGCGCCTATATCGACACCCTGAACCTGCTGGAAGAAGTCGTTATCGAACTCGACCTGAGCGGCAACATTCGCCGCGCCAGTTCCGCCTGGCGGCGCCTCAGCGACCTGGTCGATGAAACTGTCTCGACGCCGGCTTCAACGCTGGCCTCGAAGAGCCTCAAGCCGGCCGACTCAATCGCCTCGACGATCAAATTCCACTATTTCCTGCATCCGGATGACGCGAATCAAATGCAGACCGTACTGGAAGGCATCGCATCGCATGAAAAGGAACAGATCACGCTGCGCGCGCGCCTGCGTGGAAAAGCGGCGACAGACACCTGGGTCGAATGCCATTTTGTGCCATTGCGCGATGTCAGCGGCCAAGTCATTGGCATACGCGGCGTGCTGCGCGATGTCACCCAAACCTATCTGCAGGAAAAACAGATCACCCACATGGCGCTGCATGATGCGTTAACCGGCTTGCCGAACCGGGTCTTGCTGGAAGACCGCGCCAAGATGGCGATCCGCATCGCCCGGCGTTCGACGCACAAGGTCGGGCTTTGCTTCTTCGATCTGGATCACTTCAAACAAATCAACGACACCCTTGGCCACAAGGCGGGAGATCGGCTGCTGGTCGTGCTGTCGGAAGCCGTGCGCGACCGGCTGCGCGATGGCGACACCTTGGCGCGCTGGGGCGGCGACGAATTCGTACTGCTGATTCCGGATATGAAAACCAGCCAGGACGTCCGCGAAGTTGTCGCCAAAATCGCCGACATCACGCGGCAACCGTTGACCATCGATGACGCGGAATTCTCGGTGACCTTCAGCATGGGCGTCACCATCTATCCGGATGACGCCGACAACCTGGATGCGCTGCTGTCACAAGCCGATCGCGCCATGTTCTATGCCAAGGCGCAAGGCCGCAACACTTACCAGTTTTTCGCTGATATGTCGCAAAAAGGACTCGGCAAGAAGGATCTCTATATCCAGCACCGGCTGGCGTCGGCGATCAAGAACAATGAAATACAGGCCTGGTTCCAGCCATTGGTCGACAGCAAAACCGGCCACACTCTCGGCCTCGAAGCCCTGGCACGCTGGCATGACGCGGAACTCGGCTGGGTCTCGCCGGCATCCTTCATTCCGATGGTGGAGAACCTCGGATTGATTCGCGAACTGGGGGAACAGGTGTTGACCGCCACCCTCTCCGCCGGGCGCGACTGGAAGGCGCGCGGCTTCGATCTCGGCCTGGCGGTCAATGTATCCAAGCGCCAATTGTTCATGCCCGACTTCACCGAGAAATTGATCAAGGATTCCCAATTTTTCGGCATCGCGCCGCAGCGCATCACGCTGGAAATTACTGAAAGCGTCGCGTTGATGGATGTCGAATTCGCCATGGAGCGGCTGAATGAACTCAATCGCGCCGGCTTCCGCATCGCCATCGACGATTTCGGCACCGGCTATTCCTCGCTGTCGCAACTGCATGACATGCCGGTGCATGAAATCAAGATCGACATCAGCTTTATCCGCCGCATTCATACGCCACAAGGTCTGCGCGTGGTACAGGCAATCATTCAGATGGCGTCCGCGATTCGCCTCGAGTGCGTCGCCGAAGGCGTCGAGGACGCAGTGACCGCCGAGATGCTGGCCCAACTTGGCGTCAACACGCTGCAAGGTTTCCACTTCGCCAAGCCAATGCCGCAGGCTGACTTCGATGCCTGGCTGATGGAACATGCCGCGTGACCAAGGTCGAGGCCAACATTCGCACTCAGGGTGAAACCACAGTGCGGCGAATTGTGGGTTTTTAGTCTATTAGCCTTTCTTTATATTAATAAACCTAATGCTGACTATTGAAAATTGACCCCAAGTATCGGCACATCGATAATCCACCGGCTTTCATCGCCCCGCGCGGATGCAACTATTTTTGAAAACATTTAAATATTGCCGGTAAGCCTTGCTGGCCAGCTGCCAGCCGCGTTGCCACCGGCCTTTTCGGAGCACACTTTTCATGCCGAATTCTCAACCTGACCTCGACCCTCAGGAAACCCGCGAGTGGCTTGACGCCCTCGCCGCTGTGATCGAAGAAGAAGGCGTGGAACGCGCCCATTTCCTGCTCGAAAAACTGATCGACAAAGCGCGCCGCTCCGGCGCCTACCTGCCTTACAACGCGACCACCGCCTATGTGAACACCATCCCGGTGCACAAACAGGAGAAACACGCCGGCGATGTCGCCATGGAAGGCCGCATCAAGGCGCTGATCCGCTGGAACGCGGTGGCCTGTGTCATGCGCGCCAACGAAAAAGCCCCCGGTGTCGGCGGACACATTGCCAGTTTCCAGTCCTCCGCCACGTTGTACGACGTTGGCTTCAACCATTTCTTCAAAGCCCAGACCCCGGAACACGGCGGCGATCTGGTCTATTTCCAGGGTCACGCATCGCCCGGCATCTACGC
>JAIFLB010000068.1 GCA_020049245.1 Betaproteobacteria bacterium
CTATACTGCGGGCGGTGCAGCCACCCTGCTGGAACTGGCCGATTACCCGATGCCGTTGCTCAGCGGTGAGATCGAAGCGGAAAACGGCCCACCGGAAAACGCATTCAAATTGCAGGACATCATTGCTGCCCACGCCGGCTTGATCATCGCGTCGCCAGAACATAACCACAGCATTTCCGCGCTGTTGAAAAACACGCTGGACTGGATTTCGCGCACACCACGCGTCAAAGGCGGCAATCCCTTCACCGGCAAAATCGCCGGCATCATGGCCGCTTCACCGGGCGGCTTGGGTGGGCTGCAAGGTCTCGATCATCTCGAACGCGTCCTCACAACCGTCGGTGCGATGGTGCTACCGAACAAGGTTGCGGTGCCCAACGCGGACCAGGCATTCAACGCCGATGGGCAACTGCTGGATGAAGCCTCGATGCGCCGCGTCAGCGCGCTTGCGGCTGCGGTGGTCGACGTTGCTCGCAAGCTGAACACTTGATGCCGTTGCCCACGATGCGGCTAACCGACTCGATCGCCGCCTGGCAAACACCCGATTTCACCGAGGTGTTCAAGGCGGAAGTGAAACAACTGGACCCCGATCTGCTGCCGTTGCAGCAAGGTCTGGCGCATTCCAGCAGCGCCAATGGCGCGAATCTCGGCGTCACGCTGCTGAATCTGGCTGAAACGCCGGACGAAATTCAGGTCAAAGCCGGCCTGTTCTACAGCGGCATCATTGCCGGTTGCAGTTGCGCCGATGACCCAAGCACGCAGCATGAAGTCAACGAGTACTGCGAGGTACGCTTCGCCATCAGTAAACACAGCGGCGAAGCGACGGTTACGTTATTGCGGGAATAGTCAGGTGCGTGTGTCAGGTGTGTGTGTCAGGTGTGTGTGTCAGGTGAGCGTATTAGCCAGACGTTTGCGCATCAGCCAGCCGTGCATCAGCGGCGTCACGAACAAGGTCAGCGGCGTCGCCACCGCCAGGCCCCAGATGATGCTGGCGGCGAGCGGGCCCCAGAGCAGCGAATCGCCGCCCCAACCAAACGCCAGTGAAACCAGGCCGCCGATCACCGTCAACGTGGTGATGATGATCGGCACCAGCCGCCGCCGGCCGGCATAGAACGCCGCCGCCAGCGAAGGCTGGCCGCGCGCCAGCCGGTCTTCGCCCGCCGAAACCAGGACGATCGACGCGTTCACTGCGACACCGGACAGCGCAACGCAGCCATACAACGTATACAGCGTGATCGGCTGGCCACTGATCAACAGGCCCAGCACAACCCCGGCCAGGGCCATCGGCGTGGTGGCCAGAATCACCAGCGGCAGCACCAGACGACCAAATTGCACCGCCAACAGGGCGTACATCAGGACGAATCCAAGGAACAGGAAGGCAATCAGATCGCGCAGGCTGGCTTTTACATCATCCAGTTCGCCACCCTGTTGCAGGCTGACGCCGGCATGGCGCGGCGAGATCTTGGCCCATGCGATATCCACCGTTTCCACCGCCTGGCGTGCGCTGATGCGCTCCTGATCAAAGCCGGCGTGCAGGGTGATGGCGCGTTCGCCGTTGACCCGGCGCAACTCGCCCGGCGTCGACTCCATGGTCACCGTGAACAGCTCGGCCGGGTTCACCGTGCGCCCATCTGGCAGCCGCCAGGGCTTCATCAGCCAGCCCTGCACTTCCGCCTGATTCATCACCTGGCCGCGCACCACCACGTCCAGCGATTGCGCGCCATCGTCGATCTTGCCGACCACGACGCCTTCGAAATGCAGCCGCACCAGCGCCGCCAGCTTGAATGGATCGAGGCCGGCCCGCGCCGCCGCCGGAGCGTCGACTTGCAGAGTCAGGCGCGGCTGGCTGAAACCGGCGTCATCGTTCATGTCGCTGAAGCCGGGCTGCTCGGCCAGCGCCAGGCGCAAATCACGCGCCGCCTCGGCAAGACGTTCGAGCGAGGCGCCGGTGAGGCGCAAGGA
Source organism: Betaproteobacteria bacterium (assembly GCA_020049245.1). Lineage (GTDB taxonomy): Bacteria > Pseudomonadota > Gammaproteobacteria > Burkholderiales > Thiobacillaceae > PFJX01. The sequence goes on from JAIFLB010000068.1 coordinate 1,960, forward strand.
CAAGCTGGACAGCATCGGCAAATCAGCCGACAGCACTTGCACCGAAATGCTTTCTGCCCCCGCCGCTTGCAGCGCTGGCCGCAACGCGGCGACGTAATCGTTGACACTGCGGCCGCTCGCCGATTGCGGCGCCAGACTGATCGTAACCTGGCCCATCTGTTCGCCAATGACCAGTTCACTCGGGGTGAATTGCAGGCCGGCCATCGCCAGCGTGGCGTTCAGTTCGCCTGGCCGGGCGATGCGCTTGGCCGCCAGTTCCAGCTCGCGCGCGGCGGCCAGCGTGGTTTCCAGATTGCTCGCCGGCGGCATCTGCACATTGACGTTGAACACCCGTAGCGGATCCGAGGCGAACCAGCGCGGCTTCACCCACTCCAGCGCCAGGGAAGCGCCGGCAAGCAGAAACACACTGGTGAACAGCACAAAAACCGGTGCCGGACGGCGTATGTTCCAGAGCAGTGCTTTGCCGTAATAACGCCGCAAGTGACGCGCGAACGCATCGCGCCAGCCGCTGTCTGCACCGCCATCGCCCCAGGCCACGGCATGCCGCGGCAGTATCCAGAGCGAGGCGAGCAAGCTGCACAACAACGTCAGCATCACCGCCAGCGGCGTGACGAACATGAATCGCCCCATCAGCCCGGGCAGGAACAACAGCGGTGCGAAAGCCAGACAGGTGGCGAAAATGGAAGCGGTCACCGGCCGCGCCACTTCCTTCAGCGCCGCGCTCACCGCCGCCGTGCGCTCCATGCCGGCGGCCAGGCGCAAGCGGATGGCCTCCGCCACCACCACCGCGTCGTCGAGCGGAATGCCAAGCACGATGGCGACACCAAGCAAAACGGAAACATTCAGCGTGTGGCCCATCAGATACAGCGCCAGGAACATGCCGGCGAGGGCGAACGGCACGCCGATGCTGGTCAGCAAAGCAAGCCGATGGCCGAGGAAGAACCAGGTCACCAGCAACACCACGCCAAGACCGAACAGTGCATTCGCCTCCATCACCCCGATCGCTTCCCGCGTTGTCGCGCTCTGATCATCGAGCAAGGTCAGGATCGGCGCGCCGAATGTTGCGTTGGTTTGCTTCACCATTGCATGAATGGCTTCGGTCAATTCCAGCGTATTGACGTTCTCCCGCTTGATCACCGACAGCAGCACCGCCGGCTTGCCATCCAGGCGAACCAGTTCGCGGGCTGGCGCGATGCCGTTGGCAACGCGGGCGACTTCGCCGATTTCGACCATCCGGCCATCGGCGCCGGTGATTGGAATTTCGGCCAGGAAATCCGGATTCGGGTTGAGGCCTTCCACCCGCATCGCGTAACGTCGGCCGCCCATGTCGGCCATGCCAGCCGGCAGGCTGCGTGTCTGCTCGGCAACGGTGCGGGTCAGGTCTTCCAGCGAGACAGCATGCTGTTCCAGCGCGGCAGGATCGAAGGTCACCGCGAGTTCGCGGCTGCGCATGCCGTAAGTCCAGATGCGGCTGACACCGGGCAATTTTTCCAGCTTGCCGCGTGTCGCCTCGGCGAGTTCGCAGACACGGCCATTCGACGCGCTGTCGGCGGTCCCGGCGCTGACCACCACCATCGCAGTGGGGAAAAAATTCGACGAGGTCAGTTCGATCACCTGCGGCGGCCGCGCTTCCTTCGGGAAATCGGCCGAAGCCTGGCGAATCTCGCGATCCAGCGCCGCCAGGCGACGCTCGAAGCGGCTCTGGTCGAGATCGTGGAAGCGCACCAGCAGGGTAGCTACGTGGTCACGCGAGGTGGCGGCAACAAAGCGGACATCGCCGACCCGGCGCGCCGCAGCCTCCAGCGGCAACGCAATCTCACGTTCCACATCGCGCGCCGTCGCGCCCGGCCAGACCACCGCGACCGCTACCCAGTTGAGTTCCACCTCGGGGTATTGCGCCCTCGGCATGGCGTGATAGGCCCAGGCGCCGAGCAACAAAACCAACGCAAGAATCAGGTCAGTGAGACGATGAGAACGAAAAATGGAAGGCATGGATATACTTCGTCAATTGGCAATAATGGTGCGATCAATCGAACTGTCTGCCCCCCCGATAGGTGGGTACAAGGCCGGCTCTTCTGTGCTGGACGACGTTAAATGACGTTTATTGTGAAAACAATTGTGAAAACTCTACTCCAAACTCTGTTTCTATCCTGCCTGCTTGTGCAACTGACGCTTGCGGCCGAGACCCGAATGAATGTGCGTCAGACCGGCAGTATGCTGATGGTGGAAGGACAATTGGAAGTCCCGGTCAACCAAACTACGGCTTGGGCTGTTTTAACCGACTACGCGCGTTTTCCCGAATTCGTTCCCGGCCTTAACAGCAGTCGACTGTTGGAAGAACGCAACACATCAAAGTGGGTTGAGCAACGCGGCACGGTCATCGCGGGCCAGTTCCGCATGCCCTTCCAGGGCGTGGTCAAGATTGAAGAACTCAGGCCGGAAGGGCAGCCAGGGGTGATTCGGGTGGCCTTTATCAGCGGTCCATTGAAGGATGTTCAAGGGGAGTGGAACATTAAGCCCGGCAAACCACTCGATTTGAGCTACCGCATGCAAATGGATTTGATGAAATCCCCTTTCCCCCCCCCGCTCGCGGTGACTATCATCGAGCAGCAAGTACGAACCTGGGTTGAAGCATTTGCCCACGAGATGCAAGTAATGAAAAGGAAGAAGGAATGAAACCCGCTTTTTTTCTGGCAGTTTTCCTGTTGCTGGGCACGGCAACCGCAGCATCCGGGACTGCCAAGGTCAAAGCCAATACCGGTTTGTCGGGCGTCAAGGTAGAAGCATCACAAGTTCTGCAGACCGATGCCCGCACGTTATGGGGGACGATTACCGACTACAACCGGTTGGCGACCTTTATCCCGGACATGGTTTCAAGCCGTGTCATCTCGGCACCTGGCGCCCCCAAACGCGTCGAGCAGATTGCCGAAGCCGGCCTGTTCGCCTTCGTCATGCCGGATCAGGTGGTGCTGGCGCTGGAGGAAACCCCGTACAGCGTGATCCGCTTTCGCGCCATCTCGGGCAAGCTGGTTTCGATGACTGGTGAATGGCGCATCGTCGGCGACAAAGCCCCTGTCACCCTGTTTTACCGGGCTCACATTGTGCCGATGAGCCCGATTCCCCCGCTGGGTTCGGGGTACTTTGTCGAAGATGAGGTTCGTGCCCGCTTCGAAGCCGTCGGCCGCGAGGCGGAGCGGCGCACGCTCGAGTCGCGACGTGGAAGCGGCTATAACCCGCCAGCACTGAATTCACCCTATATGTCTCCCTATCTGTCGCGCTAGTAGCCCAAAGATGTCGCCACGCCAGAAATTGCAACTGCCATTGTTGACTGCCGCACGCTTATCGATGTTGTTGGCCTGCGCGCTGCCCCTGCTAGGCTGTGACCAGGTCAAGGAACGCGCCGGATTTGCCGATCCGACCAAAATCGAAGCCGAAGGCAAAGCCGTCGGCGGCGCCTGCCGGCATGCCGGACGCGGCCTGGAAGATTGCTATCAGCTCAACAAGCAGGCTTCAAAGTCCGCTGTCTTTGCCGGTTGGAAAGAAATGAACGAATACATGTTGAAGAACAACATGCAAGCGGTGGTGCCCACCATTCCACCCGAATCCCTGACGCCAAAGAAGAAGCCTAAGAAGGCGGAAGAAAACGAGGGCGAAGAGACGCCGGAGAAAAAATCGGAAGCGGAAGCGACGGATGAGAAGAGTGCGGACAAGACAACTGACAAGAAAGCCGGGAAAGAAACAGATCAGGAAGCTGACAAAGCACATTAAATATGAGCCCGTCACTTCGCATCGCCAGCTACAACATTCACAAGGGACTGTCATTCTTCAATCGGCGCATCGTCTTGCATGATGTGCGCGACAGCCTGATGGGACTGAACGCCGAAATCGTGTTTCTGCAGGAAGTCCAGGGCCACCATGCGCGCGGCGCCCACCGATTCGAATCCTGGCCGGCGATGCCGCAGCATGAGTTCATTGCCGGCGACCTGTGGAACGATTTTGCCTATGGCAAGAACTCGGTCTACGAACATGGCCATCATGGCAACGCCATCCTTTCCCGTTTTCCCATCCTGCGCTGGGAAAACGTCGATATTTCTGCGCATGCCTTCGAAAGCCGCGGCCTGCTGCATTGCGAACTCGCAGTGCCGAACATGGCGCAGCCACTGCACGCCATCTGCCTGCATCTGGCGCTGAACGAAGCCGGCCGCCGCAAACAGATTCACCAGCTCAGCGAACGCATTCGCCGCATGGTGCCGGATGACGCGCCCCTGATCATCGCCGGCGACTTCAACGACTGGCGCCAGCGCACCAGTTCCTATCTGGCGGATGAACTTGGTCTGAAAGAAGTCTTTGAATCCCACCACGGCCGGCATGCTCGCAGTTTCCCGGCCGCGCTGCCCTTTCTGTCGCTCGACCGCATTTATGTGCGCGGCTTCAGCATCGCCTCGGCCCATGTTCTGCATGGTCAACGCTGGCGGCGCCTGTCCGACCACGCCGCGCTGACCGCCCAGTTGCGACCGCTGGCCTGAGGCGGCCACTAAAGCGGCCACTGAATCTGCAATATTCCCGGCATGATTAAAGGGGGCAACCGGCTGACCCTGCTGGAAAACGGTGCCGATTACTTCCCCGCATTGATCGCGGCGCTGGTTTCGGCGCAGCGCGAAATCCACCTCGAAAGCTATATCTTCGCCAACGATGCCGCCGCCGATGCGGTAGCCGAAGCCTTGATGCGCGCCGCCCAACGCGGCGTCGAAACCCGCCTTTTGCTGGATGGTTACGGCTCGCGCGGGTTCGCCCCGGAACGGCTGAACAGACTGCGCACCGCCGGCGTCAACGTGTTGTTCTTCCGCCCTGAACGCGGCTTCATGCTGCTGCAACGCAGGCGTTTGCGGCGCATGCATCGCAAATTGGCGGTGATCGATGCCTGCATCGGATTCGTCGGCGGCATCAACCTGATCGACGACCTGAACGGGCGCAACCTGGCTGCGCCGCGCCAGGATTACGCCGTGCGGGTCGAAGGTCCGCTGGTCGCCGATATGCACATCGCCGCGTGGCAACTCTGGCAGCGGGTGATGTGGAGCCGGCTGGGACTGAATCGCGGCGAGGCGGCCTGGCTGAAGCCCTCAACCCACCCGATCGGCACGCAACGGGCCACCTTTCTCACCCGCAATAGCGTCAGCCAGCGGCGGGCGATCGAAGTGGCCTATCTGCGCGCGATTCGGCGCGCACGGCGCGAAATCCTGATCGGCAATGCCTATTTCCTGCCCGGGCTCCGCTTTCGGCATGCGCTGATCGATGCGGTTCGGCGCGGCGTGCGGGTTCGCTTGATCGTGCAGGGACGTTCCGATCACCCGCTTTACCAGTTGGCGGCGCGCGCCCTGTATCGCCACTTTCTTGAAAATGGCGTCGAGCTGCACGAATACCACGCCAGCGAATGGCACGCCAAGGTGGCGGTAATCGATGACACCTGGGCCACTGTCGGGTCGAGCAATATTGACCCGTTCAGCCTGCTGCTCTCCCGCGAAGCGAATGTGGTGGTACATGACCGTGTCTTCGCCGGGCAACTGCAAGCCAGCCTGGAAAATGCGCTGGCGTGCGGTGCGCATCAGATATTCCGGCGCACCTGGCGGCATGTGCCGTGGTACGCCCGCTTCGCCTCCTGGCTCGCCTATGGCGTCGTTCGGCTACTGATGGGCATTGGTGGCTATACCCAGATTTATGACGGTGTCGCCAAGTCACACCCCAAAACGTGAGCGACAGAAGCCAATACAGGCGATTGACCTATTCACCCCAGCGTTTCATCAATTCATGCGCAATGCCAAGCTGGTCAAGAACGCGCGCAACAATGAAATCAATCACCTGTTCGACGTTTTGCGGCCGATGATAAAAACCTGGATTCGCTGGCAGGATGGTGGCACCCGCCTCGGCCAGTGCCGTCATGTTGCGCAGGTGGATCAGGGAAAACGGCGTTTCCCGCGCCACCAGAATCAATGGCCGCTTTTCTTTCAGAATCACGTCGGCGGCGCGCTCGATCAGGTTATCGGCGAGGCCGTGCGCAATGGCTGCCAGGCTGCCCATGGTGCAGGGGCAAATCACCATCGCGTCCGCCGGATTCGAGCCGGATGCGGCCGGTGCAAACCATTCTTCCTTGCCATAGGCTGCCAACCTGCCGCTGTGGCCACTGAAGCGCGCGTTGAACATTTCCACCAGTTCCGCATTGCCGCTAGGCAATTGCAGATCAAGTTCCTGTTTGGCGACGATCCGCGCCGCCTGCGACAGCAACAGGTCCACCTTGCAGCCGGCACGCAGCAGGCATTCCAGCAGCCGCAAGCCATAGGCCATGCCGGATGCGCCGGTGAGGGCAAGGGTGATTCGTTTCATGTGGAAGACTCCGTGGGTGGGGGGCTAAGCTTGCCGAGTAAATAGGTGGTCGCCAGACCGTTGCCGAGGCCGGTCAACCAAGCCGCGCTGAGAAACAAGGGCAACAGGCCGAGAATGCTCGCACCCGGCAGCAACCAGACATCGACCAGCCAGAGCTGGGCGCCAATATGCGCGAATGCAGCCAACAATGACAGGCCGACGGGGCCAAACCAGCGCGCCGGCAGATGCATCGCGACAGCCAGCATCGCCAGGCTCATCACTCCGCCAGCCAGGCTGAGGACGAAGGTCGGGGTCAGGAACTGACCCAGCGCCAGCGCCCCGGCGACGATGCGCAAACCGGCTACCCAGGCGGCGGTACGCCAGCCGTAGCGATACAGCACCAGCAAGGTGACGATGTTGGCCAAGCCGGGTTTGATGCCGGGAATCGGCAACGGAATCGCGGCCTCCGCCAAGGTCAAGCCGATCGCGGCGGCAGCCAGGCCAGCGATGCGCCGATCTTCCTGGCTGGGAATGAGCTCAATAGTTGAGGGTGTCATAACCGGCGGCGGCATTTTCCACGCTGACCCGATTCGGCAAACAGACTGCCGCGCCCCCCGACGGAATCCAGCCCTGGCGGACACAGAGCTGGCGCGGGCTGGGGTCGGCGGCAACCCGCACGCGACCGGCCTGGATTTCGATCCGGCTGATGCCAAGTGGCCCGGCAACCTCGATGATCCGATTCAGGCGCAAGCTGGCGGTCTGAAACACCTGGCCATCCTGACGAATCACCACCTGTCCTTCCAGGCTGTCTACCTGCCGCAGCCAGAGCGCTGCGAGCAATACCACGCCCGCGCCGGCAATCAGCCAGTCGCCTGGACGCAATGCGGACGCCGCCAATTCAGGTCAATTCCCGATGCCGGATCAGCACCTGTTGCTGCTCGCTGAACAGGTCGGCCAGCGTCTCGGCGAAATAGACCGAGCGGTGCTGGCCCCCAGTACAGCCGAGGCCGACGGTGAAATAGTTGCGGTTGTCCTTGATGTAAGCCGGCAACCATTTGGCAACATACGCATGGATATCAGCCAGCATCTCCTGCACCACGCTTTGTGATTGCAGATAGGCGATGACCGGGCCATCGCGTCCGGTCAACGGTTTCAGTGTGACGTCGTAATGCGGGTTGGGCAGACAGCGCATGTCGAAAACCAGATCGGCATCCATCGGAATACCATGTTTGAAGCCAAAGGATTCAAACACCAAGGTGAAATTGGCACTGCTCAGTTCAAGGAAATCCTTGATCCAGGTGCGCAGATTGTTGGCGGACAGATCGCTGGTATCCATCAGATGGCTGTTGGCCGAGATGCGCTCCAACATTTCGCGTTCGGCGCGGATACATTCCTCCAACGAGCGGTCGCCGGTGGCCAGGGGATGCCGGCGGCGGGTTTCTGAAAAACGTCTCACCAGCGTGGCGTCCTTGGCGGTGAGAAACAGCACACGCAGGTCGTAACGTTGCCGCAACCGCTCCAGATCGTTGGGTAAACCGGGAATGCCGGCGCCACTGCGGGCGTCAATGCTGATTGCCACATCGGTGACACCGGACATGCGCAGATATTCAACGGTCTCTGGCAGCAAAGCGGCGGGCAGGTTATCGACGCAATAAAAGCCGGTATCTTCCAGCACCTTCAGGGCGACGCTTTTACCTGAACCGGAGAGTCCGCTGATGACGATGATGCGCATGGAAAAACGCTCCGCTCCTAAGTGGTTTACTGCCCGTTGGCCTCAATCGCGGCACGATGCCGTTCGGTGAATTCCTGCACCGAATCGAAGCCGCGCAATTTGAGGATATGGTTACGCACTGCGACCTCGACCAGCACCGCCAGGTTGCGGCCGATAGCGACCGGAATCCGCACTTCCGGGACATCGACGCCCAGAATGCTGCGCGTACTGGCGGCCATGTTCAGGCGATCAACTTCTTGCCAGTTGTGGTTCGCTTCATCCGCCAGCGTCAGGTGAATGATCAGCTTCAGATTCTTCTTCTGCTTGACGGCGGTGTCTCCGAACAAGCGGCGCACATTGAGCACGCCGAGTCCGCGCACTTCCATGAAATCGAGCAGCAATGTGGGGCAACGCCCTTCCAGCGTGTCCGGCGAAACGGCAAACACTTCCAGCGCGTCATCGGCAATCAGCCGGTGGCCGCGGGTAATCAACTCCAGCGCCAGTTCGCTCTTGCCAGCGGAGGGCGCGCCGGTAATCAATACACCAAGGCCGGATACCTCAAGGAAAACCCCATGCAATACAGTCGATGGCGCCAACGCCTGCGCCATCAGGTGCGACAGCAGCCGCATCAATTGTGGGCCGGCCTCGGGTGAAGAGAACAAGGGTGTGGCGGTGCGCTCGGCATGCTCCATCATCACTTCGGGCACGCTTTCGCCATTCGCGATCACCACGGCGGCGATCTCGTTGGAAAACAGGTAATCAACCGCTTCGTCCAATTTGTTGCCCGGCAGCTTGCGCAAATAGTCCATTTCCGCACAGCCGAGAACCTGGACGCGGTTCGGGTGGATGAAATTCTGGTGGCCGATCAGGGCCAGACTGGGCTTTTGCACGGTATCGGAAGTCAGCAGCTTTTCACCGCCGGCATGGCCCGCGATCCAGGTCAGCCGAAGACGCTCGCCGACAGCACTGAACAACGCAGCCACCGTGATCGGGTGGTGCGAAACAAGCTCATGTTGCCGGTTGCCGAAAGGCATCAGGGCGTCCACTCGGTAATCAGGCGGTGCAGTTCGGCAGCATCGGGCGCGGCGCGTAAACGAGCACGAAAGTCTTCGTCGGAAAACATCGCCGCCAATTCGCCCAGAATCTGCAAATGCAGATCGGTGGCGGCAGCGGGTGCCAGCAGGACAAAAACCAGATCCACCAGCTGATTGTCCGGTGCATCAAAATTTGTGGGGGCTTTCAGGCGAATGAAGGCACAGGCGGTTTCCTTCAGATGCTTGATGCGGCCATGCGGAATGGCGATGCCATAGCCAAGCGCGGTGGAACCGAGCTTCTCGCGTGAAAATAGGCTGTCGAATACTTCAGCGGCCGAGACGCCATCGCTATCCAGAAACATCTGGCCAGCTTGTTCAAACAGGCGTTTCTTGCTGGTGGTTTCAAAGTCCGCCAGGACATTAACGGGCTTCAATAAAGGTGTGATGAGATTCATGGGAGTGGCGATTGAGAGCTTGCTGAGTCTGAACGCGCTGCCATGAACCCGCTGTCTGCCAGCAGCCAGGGGTTCAGGCCCGCGCGTTCATGTCTGGCGATTAGTCGACTTCGGCGATTTGGCCTTTTACGCCGCCAGATGCTCGGTTGACATCACCGGTCTTTTCCTTGTGCTTGACGACCTGACGGTCGAGTTTGTCGACCAGAGCATCGATCGATGCATACATATCGGGTTCGATCGCTTCTACATAGATATCCTTGCCGCGTAAATGCAGATTGACTTCCGCTTTGTGCTTCAGTTTCTCGACCGTGAGGATGACCGAGACGTCGATCACTTGATCGAAATGCCGTTTGATCCGCCCCATTTTCTCCTCGATATAACCGCGAATGGCAGGCGTAATTTCCAGATGATGACCCGTGATGGTGAGGTTCATACAGAACTCCTTCAATAATGCGCAAGTCAGATCGACTTGCGCTGGTTGGCGGGAGGAATATTCAGCAACTCCCGGTACTTGGCTACGGTGCGTCGGGCAACCACAAAACCTTGTTTGCCCAACAGTTCAGCAATGGTGTTATCGGAAATCGGCTTGGTTCGATTCTCTGCTTCAATGAATTGCTTGATCAATGCGCGGATCGCCGTGCTGGAGGTGGCGCCGCCTTCGTCGGTGGCGAGTGAACTGCCGAAGAAGTATTTGAATTCATACAGTCCGCGCGGCGTCATCATGTACTTCTGGGTGGTGACACGCGATATCGTGGATTCATGCAACTCCACGGTATCGGCGATTTCCTTGAGGGTCAGCGGCCGCATGGCCACATCCCCGTGCTCGAAAAACATACGCTGGCGATCAACGATGGCTTGGGACACTTTCAGAATAGTCTCAAATCGCTGCTGCACGTTCTTGATCAACCAACGCGCCTCCTGCAATTGCACACTGAGCGAACTACCGCCGTCCTTGTTGCCGCGCAGAATACCGGCGTACATCTCGTTGATCCGCAGCTTCGGCACGGCCTCGGCATTCAGGCTGACCATCCACATGCCCTTGACCTTTTTTACGAACACATCCGGCGCGACATAGCGTGTATCAAGCGGCGTGAATGCGCTGCCAGGGCGGGGATTGAGCGAGGTGACCAAATGCCGCAGGCAAGTGAATTCGGTGTCCGAGATATCCAGCAGGCGTTTGATCTTGCCGTATTCCCGGTCCGCCAGCAGGCCGAGATGGTCACGTACCAGGACTTTCGCCTTCTCCAGATTCGGCGTCGTTGCCGGCAAGGCTTTCAACTGCAACCACAGGCATTCACCCAGGTCGCGTGCACCGACCCCGGTCGGATCAAGACTCTGCAGCAATTTCAATGCGGTGGAGAGCTCCAGCGGGTCCAGCTCCATCTCCTCCGGGAACAGGGTCTCGAGTTCTTCCAGCGTGGTGGAGAGGTAACCATCATCGTCCAGCGCCTCGATCAGCAGCGCGATCAGCTGGCGATCGCGCTGGCTCAGCGGCGACAACGAAAGTTGATCGGCTAGATGTTGATGCAGGCCGGTCTGGCTGGTATCGGCTTGCTGGAAGCCATGCTCGTCATCGTCATCATTGCTGCCGCTGCCGGAGCCGGAAACCGCGCGGTCGCCCCAGGCCATTTCTTCATAAATGTCGTCACGTTCCTGGCGCGGCTCTTCCTGCGGCGTTTCTCTGTCGCCTTCGCTACCGGTTTGATTTTGCGTATCAACAGTCGCGGCGCTCGCCCCACCGTCAAATCGATCCTCGCCATCCAGCCGTTCGAGCAGCGGGTTGTCCTGCAGCATCTGCGATATTTCCTGACTCAGCTCCAATGTGGAAAGCTGCAACAGGCGGATTGATTGCTGTAGTTGCGGGGTTAGGGTGAGCTGCTGATGCAGCTTGAGCTGTAGGCTCTGCTTCATGGGTGAAGCGGGAAAATGGGTCGCTTGACGATGGAAGGATCGAAACGTTCAGAGTCTGAAGTGTTCACCGAGATACACCTTGCGAACGTCTTCATTGTAAATGATTTCATCTGGCGTCCCGGCAGCCAGCACCTGGCCCGCATTGAGAATATAGGCACGGTTGCAGATGCCCAGCGTTTCTCGCACGTTATGGTCGGTGATCAAAACGCCGATGCCGCGTTCGGTCAGAAAACCAACGATCTTCTGAATGTCGATGACGGAAATCGGATCGATACCGGCAAACGGCTCGTCCAGCAGAATGAATCGGGGCGATGTCGCCAGCGCGCGCGCGATTTCAACCCGTCGCCGCTCACCACCTGACAACCCGGCCGCCGGCGCTTCGCGCAAATGCGTGATATGCATATCTTCCAGCAGGTTCTCCAGCCGCGTCTCGACCTCCGCCGCCTTGTGACCGCACAACTCGAGCATGGCGGCGATGTTGTCAGCCACCGACAGTCGCCGAAAGATCGAGGGTTCCTGCGGCAGGTAAGAGAGCCCCAGCCGCGCCCGCTTGTAAACCGGCATGCTGGTCAGGTCGACATCGTCCAGACGTATCCGGCCTGACTGGGCGCGGATCAGTCCGACCAGCATGTAGAAACAGGTTGTCTTGCCTGCTCCATTCGGCCCCAACAGGCCAACCACTTCGCCACTCTCGACGCGAATCGACGCGTCTGTCACAACCTGGCGCGACTTGTAGCGCTTGGCCAGATTCTCGGCGCTCAACACACTCACGGTTTGGCAACCTGAGAAGACTCGTTGGCGAGCGGGACATTCTTAGGCTGAATCACCGCCCTGACGCGTCCCTTGACCCCATTGCTACTGCCTTGCGCCTGGTAAAACTCGGTCTTGGCATCGTAAAGGATCAGGCTACCGCGCAGTTCGTCAGCGCCGCGCTTGAGACGCGCCTGGCCGCTCAACTGAAGCTTGTCGGCGCCGCCATCATAAATAATGCGGTCGGCCCAACCCTCGGCAAATTCTTCCCGGCCATCCAGCTTTTGCCGGAAGTAAACCGGACTCCCGCTCGCGTTTCCGACAGTAAATCCCTTGGCGTCCTGGCGGAATTCAATCTTGTCTGCGGTCATCCTCAGCGAGCCCTGGGTCATCACGACATGGCCCTCATAAATCGCGGCTTGTTTGGAATCCTCAACCCGAACGCTATCCGCTTCCAGGTTGATCGGTTTCGACTTGTCGGCATTTTCGGCATGGGCGGGGAAAGCCAGCATCGAGAAGCTGCAAACTAGACTGGCAAACAGCCATTCAATGCGCATTTTTTTGATTTCCTGGTTGAGGGAGTTGAGATGATTGTTCAATAACCGCTTTCACGCCACCGGAAAGCGTCATCAAACCCTTGCTGTCATCAATCATCAACTGATTCGCAGTGATCACGGAAGCACCCTGGCTAAGCGTGAAAAATTGATTCGTGCGCATGATGCGTTCATCCGGAGAAACGTGAAGATACTCTGTATCCAGACTGACGGGCATTTGCCCTGTCCCGCCAGCCCGGGTGAGACGGACCTGATTCAGGAAATAGACTTGCTTGCCATCGGCCGAAATTTGCGCCCGTTGTGACCTCACTTCCACCGGAAGCGACTGATCGAGCGAGAAAAACATCGGCTTTTCCAACACGGTGGTGTCGTCATCCATATAGTGCGTCATGCGTTCAGCCATCAACCGATGGCGCGGCTTGCCGGCTTCATTGAACGCCAGCGCGTTGAACTCCTCGACCACGTAGTCCGGTTCATGTTCGAAACCCGCGTCGTCGACGGAAGGTATCCGCACAGCGACCTGATTCAGCCAGAAACCAAGCAGCGCCAGGAATAAAGCCAACACCAACGGTGGCCAGTGAACTTGGTAGCCCAGGCTCATGTTTGCAATATCCAGGTGGAATCAGTCGGCAAACCGGACTTCGGAAGGATGCGTTCAGCGGTCGTAGAGGGCGATCTGGGCAGCCCAGGTGCCTTGCGCCCGCATGATCAATTCACACGCTTCTCGCGCCGCACCGCGTCCGGCATTGGCCAAGGTGATCACCTGGCTGCGCCGTTTAACTTCTTCGGGCGCGTCTGGCACGGTAATCGCCAGACCACACCGATTCAGCACCGGCAAATCGACCACATCGTCACCCATATAAGCAATCTGTTCCGGCGCCAGACCGGTTTCCCGTAAAAGGCTTTGCAGCGCTTCCAACTTGTCTTCCGCGCCCTGGTAGATCTGCCCGATGCCCAGATTGCGGGCGCGGTGCAGCACGATCTGGGATGTGCGACCGGTGATGATGCCGGTCTCGACGCCGCTGGCGCGCAACATCTTGATGCCATGGCCATCGCGCGAATTGAAAGCTTTGTATTCCTGCCCCTGATTGTCATAGAACAGGCTGCCATCAGTGAGCACGCCATCGACATCAAACACCAGCATGCGCACCGCGCGGGCGCGCTGCTCGATATCCAAGCGAACATCGCCCCTTTCCATCCCTTCCACCCCGGCTTGATCCATCTGATTCATGCCCAGCACCTCATACCACCCCCGCGCGCAAAAGATCGTGCATATTCAACGCACCTGCAAGGCGGCCGTCATCATCCAGCGCCAACAGGCCATTCACCTTGTATTCCTGCATCAGGCGCACTGCCTCGACCGCCAGATCGGAAGCCGCGACAGTATGTGGCCGACGATGCATGACCTGGGCAATCATCGCGCTGCGCACATCGACATCCTGATCGAGCAATCGACGCAGATCGCCGTCGGTAAAAATTCCAACCAAGCGGGATTCGGCATCGACAACTGCGGTCATGCCAAGCCCCTTGCGCGTCATTTCCAGTAACGCCTGTTTCAAGCTGGCGGATTCATCGACCACCGGTAATGCCGCATCACGATGCATCAGATCATGCACGTGCACCAGCAAACGCCGCCCCAGCGCACCGCCAGGATGCGTGCGGGCAAAGTCCTCGGCGCTGAAGCCACGCGCATGCAGCGTCGCCACCGCCAACGCATCACCCAGCGCCAAAGCTACCGTCGTGCTGGCGGTGGGGGCGAGATTGAGCGGGCAAGCTTCTTGTTCGACACCGGCATCCAGATGAATATCCGATGCCTTCGCCAGCGTGGAAGCCGGGTTCCCGGTCATGCTGATCAACTTGGCGCCGCGCCGCTTGATCAGCGGCAAAATCGCCGCGAGTTCAGCGCTCTCACCGGAATTAGAAAGGGCAATGACCACGTCCTGGCCAGTGATCATGCCCAGATCGCCATGGCTGGCCTCGGCCGGATGCATGAAAAAGGACGGCGTACCAGTACTGGCCAGCGTGGCGGCGATCTTGCCGCCAATATGACCGGACTTGCCCATGCCCGACACGACCACTCGACCATGGCACGCTAAAAGCGTATCCACCGCGCGCAGAAAACTGTCGTCCACGCGGGCGACCAATTGCAGAACCGCCGCCGCTTCAATTTCAAGCGTGCGCTTGGCAAGCTCGAGGATCTCGGCGGGGGGTGGGGAGCGGGATGTCATAATGGAACCCAACATAATGGTTCACAAGTATAGCGATTAGCCCCTGACCGCTCTAGCAACCGAAATGCACTCCACACTCGAACTGACTCTAATCCTGCTTGCCGCTGGCGTTTTCGCCCTGGCGCTGCTGAAAGCCGCCGGCATGCCGGCTTTGCTCGGTTACGTTTTGATCGGTATTGGCCTTGGGCCTTTTTTGCATGGCATGGGCGCAGATTCGCCAACCGCGCATCTGGCCGAGTTCGGTGTTGTCTTCCTGATGTTCTCGATCGGCCTCGAGTTTTCGCTTGCTCGTCTGAAAACCATGCGGATGGCTGTATTCGGACTCGGCGGCCTGCAAGTGACGATCACCATGTTCATCGTCATGGTCTGCGGTCTCGTTCTCGGTCTGTCCTGGGAAACCGGCCTCGCGCTGGGTGGTGTCATCACCATGTCTTCCACCGCTATCGTCAGCAAGTTGTTGTCTGAACGCGACGAACTCGATAGCGAACATGGTCGCCTGATTCTTGGTGTGCTGTTGTTCCAGGATCTCGCCGTCGCGCCGCTGATCATCTTTGTCCCCGCGCTGGCGCAGAGTAGCGGCCTGGGTGAAGCCTTGCTTTTTGCCTCGCTGAAAGCCGTGCTGGTCCTGACGCTGATACTGGCGGTTGGACAAAAGCTGATGCGGCCATGGTTTCACATCGTCGCGCAAAGCAAATCGAGCGAATTGTTCATGCTCAACGTCTTGCTGGTCACCCTTGGCCTGGCTTACATCACCGATCGCGCCGGACTCTCACTCGCGCTGGGCGCTTTCCTGGCCGGTGTCTTGATTGCCGAAACGGAATATCGCTATCAGGTCGAGGCCGACATCCGCCCATTCCGGGATGTGTTGATGGGACTCTTCTTCGTCTCCGTCGGCCTCATGCTGGATCTGCAAATCGTTGCCCAGCATTGGGAAAAAGTGTTGGCCATCCTGTTGTTGCTGGTCTTCGGCAAACTACTGGTGATCGCTTTGCTGGCCGGCTTGTTCACCCAATCCTGGCCGGTTGTGATGCGCGTCGGCACCGGCCTGGCGCAAGCCGGTGAATTCGGTTTCGTGCTGCTCGGCCTGACCCTGGCGAACAGCCTGTTGGCGCCTGAAATGCATCAGATCATTCTGGCGGCGATGGTTTTGTCGATGCTGGCGGCGCCATTGCTGCTGATGGCGGGAACCCGCCTGGCGCAACGCATGGAAGGCGGCGCCTGGATGGAGCAGGCGCGTGGCGTGCATGAGATCGCAACGCGCGCGTTCGGCAAACAAAAACACGTGATTCTTTGCGGCTATGGTCGTAGCGGCCAGAGCCTGGCCCGGCTGCTCGAATCGGAACATATCCCTTTCATCGCGCTCGACCACGACCCGCGCCGGGTTCGTGCTGCGGCGCAAGCGGGCGACAACGTTGTTTTCGGCGACTCGACCCGCACCGAAGTCTTGATGGCGGCCGGCGTGCAGCGCGCAAAGGCGGTCGTGGTGAGCTTCGCGCACACGCCCTCGGCGCTGAAAATCATTGCCTCGGTGCAGCGTTTGCGACCCGATGCACCGATCATCGTCCGCACCGTGGATGACAACGCATGGAAGGCGCGCTGATGCTCGCCTCGCAAACCATGCTGATGGCCGGCGTGCCATTGACCCGCGTGTTGAAGCGCATCCGGCAAACACGGGAAGCACGTTATGGCGCGATGCGCGGTTATTTTCGCGGCTTGACCGACGAAACCGAGGATGAAACGGGTGGCGAGAGGCTGACTTCAGTCCTGCTCGAACCGCGTCATACCGGCTGCGGCAAGACCCTGGCCGAACTGACCTTTGAGAAATGGGGCGCCAGCGTCGTTGGCCTCCGGCGGCCCGGCAATCCGAGCGCGGAATACAGTCCGGAAACTCAACTTGTAGCGGGCGATATCGTACTGCTCAGAGGCGAACCGGATGCGCTGGCGGCGGCGGAAATCGCCTTGCGCGGCAGTTGAAATTCAAAACAGCGCCGCAGCGCCGCAATTCGCCTCATTTTCGGCCGCTCGCCAATATCCGTTTTGCGGGTCGTAGCAGCGGCTTTCAGATGGCGGGCCGCCACCGCCACCGTAGGCGCTGAAACGAAACTGGCCGCTGTTGGCGCGGCCATCGTCGATCTTGCGATCGATCTCGGCCAGTATCCGCGCCGGTACCTGACTACCGGTCTTCAGGTTCAGTCTGGCGCCACCGCCGGATCCGGCAAACTGGGCATCGTATTGCAACTGCAAGGTTGCGCCATACGGGTTGCGCGGCCATTCCGAAGCAGGGTCAGGCTGGCTGCCGCTGGCGCGGTAATGCCCAGAAATCAGATTCGCATGCGATAAATGTACCCAGACCAGCAGGCTTTCTCGCGCTTGCGGCGTATCCCGCACCACACCATCCGAATTACCGCCGATCGAATCGTTTTCAATGCCAGACAGGTTGGATCGCGCCAAAGTCCCTGGGTAGTCCCCAGGCAGCGCGCCATATTTATCCTGAAAGGTGAAGTAGGCGGCCTTGATGCTGTCCAGTTGCGAAATCAGATTTCTCGCCCGTGCACTCTCGATCAGTTCCTGGCCTTTGAGAATTCCGCCCAGCAGCAGACCAATCACGACCAGAACAATGGCCAGTTCAATCAACGTAAAACCTGCACATGCGCTGCGCGAGCGTCGTTTGCCGGTTTGGTTGCCAACGCGGTTGCCAATGCGGTTGCCAAAAACGCGGCCAACAATGACGCAGGCGAGATTTGATTTGATCATGAGTGCTTTTGAAAGCAATTTACAGACCTCTTGTGCCGTCACGAAGAACAGAACCAGACTGAGTTAAAACAGGCAGCTACGCGAATCAAGATCTATTAACCGTCATTTTTTCGTCAATCATGATGATTCGCCAACATTGAGAAGCAAATCGCAGATTAAACATCACTCTTGTTGCGGGATTTAACCGCCTTGAATCAATACCAGGAAAACAGCACAGGCAGGATGAAACCAATCGTAACAATTGCAAACAGCGCAGACACGTGCGGCTTACAGCAGCGCCCTAAAGTGATCTCACCGACACACATTCAGTGTGCCGGCCCATCACCTTACTCAGGAGCATGTCATGAAAAACAATCGCATCGTTAAAACCTTGGCCATCGCCGCCATTTCCTCGCTGACCCTGCTTGCCGGAGCGAGCCAAGCGAACAGTTGGGGCAATCACTCATCACATTTCGCAACTCCTTACGCTCCGCATTCCCCCGATTACGCCAACTTTTCTCCCGCCAGCTATGACCATGACGCTTCCCGTGGCTTCAAACCACGCGAAGCAAGCCACTTGATTGATAGCCGGCAACAGACACAGATTGACAAAATCATGCATGGCCTGCGTATCGGCAGCCTGTCTCAACGTGAAGTCAGAAAGTTGGTACATGAGCAAAAGGAAATCGAGCAGTTGCAAAGAGATTTTCTGGCTGATCGACACCTGAGCCGGAATGAATGGGCGGAACTCGATCAGCGGCTTGATCGTGCCGCACGCAACATCCGTTCGGAAAAGCGTGACAGCAATTGGCGCTAAACGGGAATTGGCGGGGCCGCACACACGCCCCGCCTTTGTGTGGCAGGTGTCACACCTTGAGCAACGTCGTGATGCTATAAAAGGGGCCACGGAAAACTCCGGCCCCTTGGTGTCTATTGCGCACCAGAATATTTACTTGACGAGGAGACATCATGCAAAACACCAACCTGACCAGCCGAACCAGACTTTCCCTGATCTCGCTCAGCCTCGCTCTTGGCCTTGCGCTTTCGGCTCCAGTTCAGGCTGAAGTCGAAACCTTTGCTATCGATACCGCGCACAGCTTCGCCAACTGGGAATTGCGCCATATCGTAGCCCGCACGAGCGGGACTTTTCACGACATCAAGGGCACTGTCGTACTTGACTTGAGCAACCTGGCCCAATCATCAGTCAATGCCGTGATCAGCGTTTACAGCCTGAATTCGAGCCACCTGCGGCGTGATGTACACACCTTGACCGACGAATTCCTCGATGCACGCAATTATCCCGAGATGAAGTTCGTCTCCACCAGCGTCACCCCCCTCACCCCTGACAAAGGCACAATCAAAGGCCAACTCAGCCTGCATGGCGAGACCAAGCCAGTCACCATGGACTATCAGATACTGGGTATCGGTCCGGATCCCTGGGGTGGCATGCGTGCTGGCTTCAAAGCCACCACGCGCATCAACCGATCCGATTTCGGCATTACGAAATACACACCGACAGGCCCGGTCGGCAATGAAGTCGATATCACGCTGTTGATTGAAGGCATCAAACAAGGCCCCGATGGCAAACCCTGGAATGCGAAAGCTGCCGCCGAAGAAAAGGCAAAAGTTATTTCCTACCCGATGCCGACGCAAACCGCTCCTGTACCTGTCGTCGTCCCGGTCCCGGCACCCGTGGCTGTTCCTACGCCAGCACCTGCACCTGCACCTGCACCAGTGAAAAAGGAAAGCGCGGAAGATCAGTTGAAGAAAAAACTGAAAGGTCTATTCAATTAATCCGGTTCGATCCGAAGAATCTGGAGGCCAGAGCAAGCTGCCGGAAAAAAGAGGGGATTTGCGCAACGCATTCCTGCAGGCAAGCTTGAAACGGGAATGATGTGCTGAATGATTTGGATCAGTTCAGAGGGCCGGCTTTGACCGGCCTTTTTTCATTACAACACCATAGCGATAGTGGACTTTTTGTCAGAACTGATCTGGCCAGTACTAGCAAAAAATTTTGCTAGATCGCATCCCGAATATCGCCGAGTAGAGCCCGCTTCAGGTTCTTTTGAATCGGCCGCTCACCCAGCCATATCTTCAGCAAACTTCGATTGAAGGCCGCGCCGGGTACCGCGCCGAGAAAATGCTGGTTCAACCAGACACGGGTTCCAAGGGTCGGCAGGTAATCCATTTGCACAATGCCACCTTTGGGAATACGGCCGATTTTGTGCATCAAGCTCATGAACTGATCAATTGGCGCCTGAATCGCGGCGAGTTCCTCGGCACTATTGTTGTCGGTCAAGCCGCCCAACAAATACTTCAAATCCTGCTGAGCCGAGACATCACGTAATAGCGTGATGCGCAATCGACGCGGAATATCCTGATCAAGAATGTCCTGCGGATCATTCAGCTTGCGCGGCAAGTAGAGGGCAATCTGGTAAATATCCAGAAACAGCAAATTCCGCACACCGACGCCATTCAGGACCAGTTCGAACGACTTCAGGCTAGCCTGGCTTTCGATGATTTCAGCCGGGCGGTTACTGGCAAAGCCATCCGTTGGCGTACCCGAGAAAGCCAGGCAAACCAGACTGGCAGCGCAAGCAGTGCGTCGCCCCTGCCGAGTCACGCTTGATTCCAGGTGCATCAGAATGCGAGTTGTAGCCAATCCCCCAGGCAAGGGTCGGATGCGCATTCACTGAAGCCACAGAAATCATCCTCGCTGTCACCAGGCTGAATAACATCCTCCATTTCGTCATCCTCAATTGGCTCACGCAATTCAGTTTCCCATTTGATCGACATGACTCACTCCGCTTTAAAAAACAGGTGAATATCATCCTGAAGTGTCGTGAAGCTTCGATGACAATTTTCAAAAACCTTGGCTGAAACAACGACTTCAACCAATTCGCCTCCGTATTTCAACCATTTCCAACCATTTCCAGAGACTGCGGCACGGTTTGAGGTTGCCATCCCGTTGTTTCAGGGCTCAAGCAGGATTAGCCCAGGTTTTCTCCTATCGCCCCTATATACTGCGCGCCGGAGTTGGCCAGGCAGCCGCTGCACGGTTTACCGCGTAGAGGAAAGTCCGGGCTCCATAGGGCAGAGTGCCAGGTAACGCCTGGGCGCTATAAGTCGAGGGTGCAAACCCCGGCCCAAGGCGACGGAAAGTGCAACAGAAAAGATACCGCCGATGGCCGGTCGAGAGACCGGATCAGGCAAGGTTGAAATGGCGAGGTAAGAGCTCACCGCGGACGTGGCAACACGGACGGCAAGGTAAACCCCACTCGGAGCAAGGCCAAATAGGCAGGCACGTCAATGGCCTTTACGGCATTGACATCGGCGGCCCGTCGAAGCCTGCGGGTAGGCTGCTTGAGGCGCGGGGCGATCCGCGTCCCAGATGAATGGTTGCCCTCGACAGAACCCGGCTTATCGGCCAACTCCCCCTTTCTTTTCGTTAGCTGCCCAACTTCATCGCAGCGACCACCCAATTTCTAAGCATTTCCAACCACAACTTAATGTTCGACATTAAGTTGTGCATCTATCACTTGATTTCGATTGAATATTTTTCTTTCCATAGAAATCTAAGTCATTGATGCCATTAAAAAAATTCCTATTTTTCGGCTTGACGGTGGGGAATTGTGTTCTCTATAGTGGGGATAAGTGGGTAACTGTGTGGTTTTGTGTCGCACAGTGCATCACGGAGGAGATAACGTGGCATTTCGGGGGTCGACGCAACTGGCGCTGGATGGGAAAGGGCGATTAGCCATTCCCGCGCGCTACCGTGAGCGTCTGGCCACGCAATGTGGCGGTCATCTGATGCTCACCGCCGACCCGACCAATGGCTGCCTCCTGCTCTATCCATTCCCTGAATTCGAAGCGCTGGAACGCCAGATCAACAGCCTCCCGGGCTTTCATCCGCTGACCCAGCAATTGAAATTCGTCGTCGTCGGTTCGGCCGAAGAAGTCGAGCCGGACAGCGCTGGTCGCATCCTGATTCCCCCCCTGCTGCGCAAGTTCGCCACGTTGGAGAAGTCTGTCGTGCTGGTCGGTCAGGGCAACAAATTCCAGGTCTGGCAGGAAGCCGCCTGGCAAGCCAAGTTCGACGCCTCCGCGCAATTGCCGGACATGCTCAACAGTGCCGCGCGGGATGGCACCTTGCCGGAGGAACTCAAGGGCTTTTCGCTGTGAGCGACATCGCATCCAGCGAAGCAGGAAGACACATCACCGTCCTGCTGCAAGGGGCGGTGGATGCACTGAACATGCATCCGGACGGCATCTACGTCGATGCCACTTTCGGGCGCGGTGGACACAGTCGGGAGATTCTTTCCCGGCTGGGTTCAGATGGCAGGTTGATTGCGCTGGATCGCGACCCACAGGCGGTGGCGGCAGCGGCGGAAATAAAGGATGCAAGGTTGCAAATGGTGCACGCGGCGTTTTCGGAATTGACCGAAGTGTTGCGTGAATTGGCGGTGGAAGCGGTGGATGGCGTGTTGTTCGACCTGGGCGTGTCCAGCCCGCAACTGGACCAAGCCGAGCGGGGCTTCAGTTTTCGTTTTGATGCACCGCTCGATATGCGCATGGACACCAGCCGCGGCATGACCGCAGCGGAATGGTTGAACCAGGCGGAAGAAAAGGAGATTGCCCAAGTTGTCTGGAACTATGGCGAGGAACGGTTTGCTAGACAGGTTGCGCGGGCGCTTGTTAAAGCGCGCGCGCTCACTCCAATTGCCACGACCGGACAACTGGCCAGCATCGTCGCCACAGCCGTGCGCACGCGTGAACGCGGTCAGGACCCGGCGACGCGCACCTTTCAAGCTGTGCGGATTTTCATTAACCGCGAACTTGAAGAAATCGAAGCGGCGTTGCCGCAGGCGGTTGCCGCCCTGAAACCGGGCGGACGACTGGTGGTCATCAGTTTTCATTCTTTGGAAGATCGAATGACAAAACGGTTCATGCGCGACGAGGCGGCCGGGGAACGGGTTCCACCCGAAATTCCCGTCACCGCTGACGCCTTGCGCGGCGGCCGTTTGCAACTCATCGGCAAGGCGATCAAGCCGGATTATTACGAATGCAGCGCCAATCCACGTGCGCGCAGCGCCACGATGCGGGTTGCAGAACGTACCGATGCGGCAGGTTGGAGGGATGCATGGTCAAACTGAACCTGATCCTCAGTGTGGCGTTGGTCGCTGTCGCCCTTTCTGTCGTCTCTGCGCGCCACCAAGCGCGCAAATTGTTTGTGACCTTGCAGGCAGAGCAAAGTCATGCGCGCGAACTCGAAGTTGAATGGGGCCAGCTGCAACTTGAGATATCAACCTGGCTGATGCACAACCGGGTGGAAGAAGTCGCGCGCGGACGCCTGAACATGGTGATTCCTGTACCGGGACGCATCTATGTCCTGCAACCGGATGTGCTGCCATGAATCGCCGCGCCAACCTAAACCCGCCCGCGCATCCGCTGTTGCGCCTCGACCTGCAACGCTGGCGCGCGCGCTTGACCCTCGGCCTGCTGTTCGCCGGCTTTGCCGCCCTGTCGATGCGGGCAGTCTATCTGCAGGTCTGGCAAAGCGACTTTCTCACCAACCAGGGTGAAAAACGCGCCCAGCGCATCGCCCCCATCCCGGCCTATCGCGGCATGATCACCGATCGGCGCGGCGAGCCGCTGGCGGTCAGCACGCCAGTCGAAACGCTGTGGGTCAACCCGAAGGAAGCCAGTCCGAGTGCATCGGAGATTCAGGCGCTGGCCGACATTCTGGGCAGGAACCCGGACCAGATCGCCCGCCTGTTCGCCGACAAGAAGAAGGGCTTTGTCTATCTTGAACGTCTGCTTGAGCCGGCCAAGGCCGAGCAGATCAAAGCCCTCGGGATCGTCGGACTGCACAGTAAACCGGCTTACCGGCGCTATTACCCGGGCGGCGAAGTCACCAGCCACGTGCTGGGCGCCACCGACATCGAAGACAACGGTCTTGAAGGGCTCGAACTGAGTCATCAATCCTGGCTCACCGGCGAGCCCGGCTCGCAGCGGGTGGTGAAGGATCGCCCCGGCAACGTGGTCGAAATCCTGGAACGCATCAAGGCGCCGAAACCGGGGCGCGATCTTGCTTTGTCGCTGAACCAGCACATCCAGTATCTCGCCTACCGCGAACTCAACGACGCCGTCGTCCTCAACAACGCCCGCGCCGGCTCGGTCGTCGTTCTCGATGCGCGCACCGGCGAAATTCTGGCGATGGCCAACTCACCGGCGTTCAACCCGAACAGCCGAGCCACCTTCACCCCGGACCGCATGCGCAACCGGGCGGTGACCGATACCTTCGAACCCGGCTCGACGATGAAGCCGCTGTTTGTCGCGGCGGCGCTGGACGCCGGCGTTGTGCGGCCGGACTCGGTGATCGATACCGGCCCGGGCTGGTTCATCATCGGCGACAAGCGGATCACCGACACGCACCCCAAAGGCGTGATGACGCTGGCGGAATCGATCCAGGTCTCGAGCAACGTCGCAGTAGCCAAGATTGCGCTCGAAACACGCGGCGAGGATTACTGGAACCTGCTGACGCGCGCCGGTCTCGGCGCGCAGCCCAAATCCGGCATGCCCGGCGAAGCCAGCGGCCGTCTGCGCCCGTTCGCCACCTGGCGGCCAATCGAGAAAGCCACCATGTCCTTCGGTCATGGCCTGTCGCTCAGCCTGCTGCAACTGGCGCACGCCTACACCGCCTTCGCCAACAAGGGCGTGATGCCGCAGATCACCGCGCTGCGCCGCGAAGGCGCGGCACCTGGCACGCGTGTGATGAGCGAGAAAACCGCTGTTGACGTGCTGGGCATGATGGAACTGGTCACCCGTGGCGAAGGCACCGCGCCGATGGCGCGCGTCTCCGGCTACCGAATCGCCGGCAAGACCGGCACCGCACACAAATTCGTCAACGGCAGTTATGACGGCAAGTTGTACATCAGTTCGTTCGTCGGCCTGGCGCCGGCATCGGACCCGCGTCTGGTGGTGGCGGTCATGCTCGACGAACCGCACAGCCGCCAGTATTACGGCGGTCTGGTCGCCGCGCCGGTGTTCTCGAAAGTGATGGCCGGCGCGCTGCGCTTCATGGCGTTGCCGCCCGATGCGCCGTTCGACAGCAGCAGCGCGCCGCCCGGCGAAGCGCCGGTGGTGCCGTTCACACCCGCCGTGGCGGAGGCGACATGACGCGGGCCATCGAGCTGGTCGCCAGCCTGCGCGCCCTCGCCCCGGCGGCGCGCAACCTCAGCGCCGACAGCCGGCAGATCGAAGCGGGCGACGTCTTCCTGGCCTTTCCCGGCGCTGAACATGATGGTCGCGACCATATCGCCAGCGCGATCCATGCCGGCGCCGCCGCAGTGGTATGGGAGCCGACCGGCGGCGAATGGAACACAGCCTGGCGTGTGCCGCACTTGCCGATCGCGAATCTGAAAGCGGAGGCTGCGGCGCTAGCTGCCGCCTGGTATGACCAACCCTCGCAAACGCTGTGGATGACTGGTGTTACCGGCACCAACGGCAAGACCTCGGTAGCGCAGTGGCTCGCCGCCGCGTTCACCGACCTGGGCCGCAAAACGGCGACTATCGGCACCCTGGGCAATGGTTTTCCCGGCCAACTTGCCAGCGCCAGCCACACCACACCGCATGCCGTCAGCCTGCAACGTCTGCTGGCTGATTTCCGCGATGCGGGGGCGGCTGGCGTGGCAATGGAAGTCTCCTCGCACGGCCTCGACCAGGGTCGCGTCGAAGGCGTCGCGTTCGATGTCGCCGTGTTCACCAACCTGTCGCGCGATCACCTCGACTACCACGGCGACATGCAGCAATACGCGGCCGCCAAGTCGCGCCTGTTCCACTGGGTCGGACTGAAAGCGGCGGTCCTCAACGCAGACGACGAACTCGGCGCCAAGCTGGTCGAACAACTCCGCCACGGCACAACCCGGGTACTCAGTTACGGCCTGCATGCCGGCGACCTGCGCGCGCAACGCTGCCAGGCCGATCGCCACGGTCTGCGCCTGGAAATCACTTCGCCCTGGGGCGATGGCCAGCTCGATTCACCGCTGCTCGGTGAATTCAACGCCTACAACCTGCTTGCCGCGCTGGGCGCGCTACTGGTCAGCGATGTGCCGCTGGAGCGGGCACTGGCCGCGCTGGCGAAAATGCAGCCGGTAGCCGGCCGCATGCAACGCGTCGATGCCGGCGCCGACGATCCCAGCGTGATCATTGACTTCGCCCACACACCGGACGCGCTCGACAAAGTGCTGGTGGCGCTGAAACCGCTGACCAGCGGCCGCCTGATCTGCGTCTTCGGCTGCGGCGGTGGCCGTGATACCGGCAAGCGTCCGTTGATGGGCGCGGCGGTGGCGGCGCGCGCCGATCTCGCCATCGTCACCAGCGACAACCCGCGTCACGAAGATCCGGCGCATATCGTCGCCGACATTCTCAGCGGCATGCCACCTGATCAAACCGTCATCCTCGACCGCCGCGCCGCGATCAGCAGCGCCATCCTGCACGCAGGTCCGGATGACATCGTCGTGCTGGCCGGCAAGGGGCATGAGGATTACCAGGACATCAAAGGCGTCAAACACCCCTTCTCCGATCTCGTCGAAGCCCGTCTCGCGCTGGCGGCCAGATCATCCAATCCAGCAAGGAATTCGCATGCGTCTGCATGAAGCCGCCCAGGCACTCAACGCCGCCGCTGTCGGCGCCGACGTCAGCATCACCGCCGTTGTCACCGACTCGCGCAAACTCAGCCCGGGGTGCCTGTTCGTGGCCTTGAAAGGGCCACGCTACGACGGCCACAGCTTTGCCGCCAAGGCGCTGGAACAAGGCGCCGCCGCAGTCATGGTGGCGGCGAGCGCGCAAATGGCGATCAGCCCGGCCCTGATGGTGGACGACACGCTGCAGGCCCTCGGCCAACTCGCGGCCTGGCATCGCAGCCGCATGCCGGCCAAGGTCGCCGCGATCACCGGCAGCAACGGCAAGACCTCGGTGAAAGAAATGCTGGCCGCGATTCTCGCCGTCGATGTCGGCGCAGATGCCGTGCTGGCGACCGAAGGCAATCTCAACAACGACATCGGCATGCCGCTGACACTGTTGAAACTGACCCCGGAACACCGTTACGCGGCGATCGAAATGGGCATGAACCATCCCGGCGAAATCGGCTATCTGACCCAGATTGCGCGGCCGGAAGTGGCGCTGGTCAACAACGCGTTGCGCGCCCACCTCGAAGGACTCGGCACGATCGAAGCGGTGGCGCGCGCCAAAGGCGAGATCTATGCCGGGCTGAAGGACGACGGTATCGCCATCATCAATATTGATGACCCACATGCCGATCTCTGGCTCAGCCTCGCTATTCGCCACCAGGTGATGAGCTTCGGCTTCGCCGAACAGGCTGATGTGCGCATCGTTGCAGCCAGCCAAACTGAGTTGAAAACCCCGCTCGTGCTGGAAACCCCGGCTGGCCGTATCGAGACCACCTTGCAGGTGCCCGGCCAGCACAACCTGCGCAATGCTGCAGCCGCCGCCAGTCTGGCATTGGCGCTCGGCATCCCGACGAAATCGATCGCCGACGGCCTGGCCAACTACAGCGGCGTCAAGGGGCGCCTGCAAGCGCATGCCTGCATTCTCGGCGCGACGCTGATCGACGATACCTACAACGCCAATCCCGATTCCGTGCTGGCCGCCATCCAGGTGCTGGCGGCGCGGCCGGGCACGCGCATTCTGGTGCTGGGCGACATGGGCGAACTCGGCCCGGATGCCGCCAAGATGCATCGCGAAGTCGGCGAGAAAGCGCACGCCGCCGGCATCGACCGCCTGCTTTGCCTGGGCGAGATGACGATCAACTCGGTTGAAGCCTTCGGCAAGAACGCGATGCACTTCGAGCGCATCGAGGAACTGCTGGCGGAAATCGAATGCGCGCTCGGGCCGCAAGTCACGGTGCTGGTGAAGGGTTCCCGCTTCATGCAGATGGAACGGGTGGTGAAGTCGTTCATCGAGGACAAGACATGCTCCTGATGCTCGCCCAGTGGCTCGGCCACGATATCCGCGCCTTCAACGTGTTCCAGTACATCACGCTGCGTGGCGTGCTGGCGGCGCTGACCGCGCTGATGATCTCGTTCATTCTCGGCCCGGCGATGATTCGCAAGCTGACCGAGTTGAAGGTTGGCCAGCCGGTGCGCGACGACGGCCCGCAAACCCATCTGGTGAAAGCCGGCACGCCGACCATGGGCGGTGCCTTGATCCTCGCCTCGATCATCCTGACCACGTTGTTGTGGGCCGATCTGACCAACCGTTATGTCTGGATTGCGCTGCTGACGCTGGTCGGTTTCGGCGCCATTGGCTGGGTTGACGACTGGCGCAAGGTAGTGGAGAAAAACCCGCGCGGCCTGGCTTCACGCTGGAAGTATTTCTGGCAATCGGTGATCGCCGCCGCCATCGCCGCCTGGCTGGCCTGGTCAGCGCACCTGCCGGCGCAGACCGAGCTGATCGTGCCGTTCTTCAAACATATCGTGATGCCGCTCGGCGCCGTCGGCTTCGTCGTGCTGGCCTACTTCGTCATCGTCGGCACCAGCAACGCGGTCAACCTGACCGACGGCGCCGATGGCCTGGCGATCCTGCCCACGGTCATGGTGGCGGGTGCACTGGCCATCTTCGCCTATGTCGCCGGCCATGCCGTGTTCTCCAAATATCTCGGCCTGCCGCACATTCCCGGCGCCGGTGAACTGGTGGTGTTCTGCACCGCAATGGTCGGCGCCGGGCTGGCCTTCCTCTGGTTCAACGCCTATCCGGCGGAAGTCTTCATGGGCGACGTCGGCGCGCTGGCGCTGGGCGCCGCGCTCGGCGTGGTGGCGGTGATCGTGCGACAGGAAATCGTGCTGTTCATCATGGGCGGCGTCTTCGTCGCCGAGGCCATCTCGGTGATGGTGCAGGTCGGATCGTTCAAATTGCGCGGCAAACGCGTCTTCCTGATGGCGCCGATCCACCACCACTTCGAGAAGAAGGGCTGGAAGGAAACCCAGGTCGTGGTGCGCTTCTGGATCATCTCGATGATCCTGGTGTTGATTGGTCTGGCTTCGTTGAAGTTGAGGTAAGCAGAGCATGAATACGCAGTCATCCAGCTTCTCCAACATCAAGGCTCTGGTCATCGGCCTTGGTGATACCGGCGCGTCCTGCGTGCGCTGGCTGCTGGAACACGACGCCACGGTGCGCGCCACCGATAGCCGCGACGAACCGCCGCATGCGCAGCATCTGCGTGAAGCCTTCCCGGAAGTAAAGCTGAGCCTGGGCGGCTTCCAGAGCGCCGATATCGACTGGGCCGATCTGGTCGTGGTCAGCCCCGGTGTTGCGCTGGCGACGCCGGAAATCCAGCAGGCGATCGCCGCTGGCAAGGATGTCGTCGGCGATGTCGAATTGTTCGCGCGCGCAATCCGCGGTTCAAAAACCAAAGTCATCGCGATCACCGGTTCCAACGGCAAGAGCACGGTGACCAGTCTGGTTGGTCACCTGTGCGCGGCGGTCGGACTCGATACCGTGGTTGCCGGCAACATCGGTCTGCCGGTGCTGGAAGCGCTCGATAACCGGGAAACACTGAACAAAGACCCCGATGTCTGGGTGCTGGAACTCTCCAGTTTCCAACTCGAAACCACCTCCAGCCTGCATCCTGACGCGGCGACCGTGCTGAATATTTCGCAGGATCACATGGATCGTTATGCCAGTCTGGATGATTACGCGGCCGCCAAGGCGCGCATCTTTGCCGGCAACGGGGTACAGGTATTGAATCTCGACGATCCGGCGGTGATGGCGATGGCGTTGCCTGGCCGCGCCATGTCGACCTTCAGCATAGTCATGGACACCGCCACGGCGCAAAGCGCTGAACCGGCAGCGCAGCTGGTTTTTGGCCTGACCCAGCGCAAGGAGCGACTCTGGCTGGCGGAAGGCGAGGAAGCGTTGTTACCGGTCGACAAGCTGCCCATCGCTGGCCTGCACAATGCCGCAAATACACTCGCCGCGCTGGCGCTGTGCCGCGCCATCGGCTTGCCGTATGACGGCCTGGTTCCGGCGTTGAAGACCTTCCAGGGGCTGCCACATCGGGTCCAGCGCGTCGCCGAAGTCGACGGCCGTACGTTCTACGATGATTCCAAGGGCACCAATGTCGGCGCTACCGCCGCCGCGCTGCTGGGCTTCACTGTGCCGGTGGTGTTGATCGCCGGCGGCGACGGCAAAGGGCAGGATTTCTCGCCGCTGCGGGATGCGGTCAAGAACGCCCGCGCCGTCGTATTGATCGGTCGCGATGCAGCGCTGATCGAAGCCGCGATCGGCGAAGCCTGTCCGCTACATCACGCTGCCAGCATGCCGGAAGCGGTCGCCAAGGCGTTTGCACTGTCGCAACCGGGCGACGCCGTGCTGCTGTCTCCCGCCTGCGCCAGCTGGGACATGTTCCGCAATTACGCGCATCGTGCCGAAGTCTTCATCGCGGCAGTGCATGCGTTGGAGGGCGACCATGTTTCATAACGCCGCCCTCAAGCGCACCGCCCTGACCCCGTATGACTGGGGACTGGTGTTCGCTTCGCTGGCATTGCTGATGATTGGCCTGGTGATGGTCTATTCCGCCTCGGTACCGACGGCGGAAGCCAAGTCCGCCGCCAACCAGTCGGCGTTCTATCTGATCCGCCATTCGATGTATCTGGTGATCGGCCTCGGCGCCGGTTATGCCGCGCTGCAGATCCCGATCGATACCTGGCAAAAACTGTCACCCATTCTGTTCATGCTCGGCGCGGCGGCGCTGGTGATCGTCCTGATTCCATTCATCGGACGCGAAGTGAATGGCAGCCGGCGCTGGATTCCGCTCGGTCCATTGGGCAATTTCCAGCCTTCCGAATTGATGAAATTCGCCACCATCCTGTATGCCGCCGACTACACGGTGCGCAAGGCGGCGCATATGCAGAGCCTGAAAAAGGGCTTCCTGCCAATGTTCCTGGTGATGCTGTTCCTCGGCGCCATGCTGCTGCTGGAGCCGGACTTTGGCGCCTTCGTGGTGATCGTGTTCATCGCGCTCGCCATCCTGTTCCTTGGCGGCCTCAATGCCCGTCTGTTCGTCGGCCTGATCGTGCTGCTGGCGATCGGCTTCGTGCTGCTGGTGGTGTTGTCGCCCTACCGCCTGGCACGCGTCACCAGCTACCTCAATCCCTGGTCGGATCCCTACGGCGCCGGCTATCAGTTATCGCACGCGCTGATCGCCTTCGGCAGTGGCGAATTCACCGGCGTCGGCCTCGGCGATAGCGTCGAGAAACTGTTCTACCTGCCCGAGGCCTACACCGACTTCCTGTTGGCGGTGACCGGCGAGGAACTCGGTTTGATCGGCGTCATGACGGTGATTGGCTTGTTCGCCTGGCTGACCTGGCGCGCATTCTCCATCGGCTGGCAAGCCGGCCTGATGGGACGCAACTACGCCGCGCTGGTAGCGCAGGGCGTCGGCGTCTGGATGGGCGTGCAATCGTTCATCAACATGGGCGTCAACCTTGGCCTGCTACCGACCAAAGGCCTGACCCTGCCGCTGATGAGTTATGGCGGTTCCGGCATCATCGCCAACTGCCTGGCGCTGGCGGTGCTGTTGCGCATCGACTTCGAGAACCGCTGCATGATGAAGGGCAGCACCTTCGGTCCGCGCAGCGTGCGTCTGGCCGGCGAAGGGAAGCGCACATGAACATCAGCCGGCAAAGAACCCTGCTGGTCATGGCCGGCGGCACCGGCGGCCATGTGATGCCGGCGCTGGCGGTGGCGGAAGCCCTGCGCGGCGAAGGCTGGCGCGTGGTCTGGCTGGGCACCAAGGCCGGCATGGAAGCGAAGCTGGCGGTGGAGAAAGGGTTCGAGATGGCCTGGGTGCGGGTTGCCGGCGTGCGCGGCAAGAGCCTGCTCACCAAACTGTTGCTGCCGGCCAATCTGCTCGCCGCGTTCTGGCAGGCGGCGCGCGCAATTTTCCGCGAACGGCCGGATGTCGCACTCGGCCTCGGCGGCTATGTCGCCTTCCCCGGCGGCATGATGGCCAGCCTGCTCGGCAAGCCGCTGGTGATCCACGAACAGAACGCCATCGCCGGACTGACCAATCGCATGCTGGCTTGCCTCGCCGATCGCGTGCTGCTCGGCTTGCCGGCGGCTTTCCAGAACGCCAATGACAAACCGATCCCCTGCGGCAAGCTGGCCAGCGAATGGGTCGGCAACCCGGTGCGTCCGGAAATTGCGGCAGTGGCTGATCCCGCCTCGCGCTTTGCCGGCCGCAGCGGTCCTTTGCGCTTGCTGGTGGTCGGCGGCAGCCTGGGCGCGCAGGCCTTGAATGAACTGATTCCGCAAGCACTGGCGAAGCTGGAGGCCTCACAGCGGCCGCTGGTTCGCCACCAGTCCGGTGCCAGACATCTGGATGCACTGCAAACAAACTATGCCAACGCTGGCGTTGCGGCGGAATGCCTGACTTTCATCACCGACATGGCAGAAGCCTATGCCTGGGCCGACGTGGTGATCTGCCGCGCCGGCGCATTGACCGTGGCGGAAATTGCCGCCGCCGGCGCGGCCGCCCTGTTCGTGCCTTTCCCGTTTGCGGTGGATGACCACCAGACCGCCAACGCCCGTTTTCTCTCTGATGCCGGGGCTGCCTGGCTGATGCCGCAAAGCAGCCTCAGCGCTGAAAGTCTGGCGGCATGGTTGGTCGGCCTGAATCGCGACACATTGCTGGCGCGTGCCACGAAGGCACGCACGCAGGCCAAGCCGGGAGCCACCGCGCGTGTCGCCGCAATCTGCAAGGAAATCGCACGATGAAACATAAAGTCCGTCGCATTCACTTCGTCGGCATCGGCGGCGCCGGCATGAGCGGCATCGCCGAAGTCCTGCTCAATCTGGGCTATCAGGTATCCGGCAGCGATGGCGCCAGCAACGCCGTCACCCAGCGGCTGGCGGACATGGGGGCGACAGTTTTCCAGGGACACGCCAGCGAAAACGTCCAAAACATCGACGTAATGGTGATTTCCAGCGCGATCAAGCCAGACAACCCGGAAGTTGTTGCGGCGCGGGAAAAGCATATTCCGGTGGTCGCCCGCGCCATGATGCTGGCCGAACTGATGCGCTTCAAACAAGGCATCGCCATCGCCGGCACGCACGGCAAAACCACCACCACCAGCCTGATCGCCAGTGTGCTGAACGAAGCCGGCCTGGACCCGACCTTCGTCATCGGTGGCAAGTTGCTCGCCGCCGGCGCCAATGCGCGACTCGGCCAGGGCGAATGGCTGGTAGCGGAAGCCGATGAATCCGACGCGTCCTTCCTGCATCTGTCACCGGTGTTGTCGGTGGTGACCAACATCGACGCCGATCACATGGAAACCTATGACCACGATTTCGAGAAACTGAAATCGGCGTTCATCGAATTCCTGCATCGGCTGCCGTTCTGGGGCATGGCCGTGGTCTGCGCCGACGACGCCAACGTGCGCGGCCTGCTGCCGCGCATCACCAAACCGGTGATGACCTACGGCACGACCGACGACTGCATGATCCAGGCTGTGAACATCCGCGCCGAGGATGGCCGCATGCGGTTCACCGCGTTGCGCAACGGCACGCGTTCTCCGATCGACATCACGCTGAACCTGCCCGGCATGCATAACGTATTAAATGCGCTGGCCGCGATCGCGGTGGCGTGGGAACTGCAAGTACCAGACGCCGCCGTGCAAAAGGCGCTGGCCGGCTTTAGCGGCGTCGGTCGCCGCTTCCAGCGTTATGGCGAAATTGAGCTGGCCGATGGTCGGACGGGGTTGCGTACATTCACGCTGGTCGACGACTATGGCCATCACCCGGTGGAGATGCGCGCCACGCTATGTGCCGCGCGCGGTGCTTTCCCCGGTCGCCGCCTGGTGCTTGCCTTCCAGCCGCATCGCTACACGCGCACACGCGATCTGTTCGAGGATTTCGTGCAGGTGCTGTCGCAGGCCGACGCGGTGCTGCTGACCGAAGTCTATGCCGCCAGCGAACAACCCATCGTCGCCGCCGACGGCCGCAGCCTGGCGCGCGCGGTCCGGGTCGCCGGCAAGGTCGAGCCGGTGTTCATCGCCGACATCAACGATCTACCCGCTGCACTGGCCGACTTCATTCAGGACGGCGATGTCGTGCTCTGCATGGGCGCCGGCTCGATCGGCCAGACACCGGCACGCCTTGCCGCGTTGGGTGTGCAATCCGGAGACGCCGCATGATCGTGGCCGACTACACCAACCCGCCGGTGAAGGTGCCTGGCACCCAGGGCGAGTTGCAGCTGAATGTCGACATGAGCGGCTATACCAGCTGGCGCGCCGGCGGCAAGGCGGATCGGTTGTATACGCCGCTCGACCTGGCCGATCTGTGCGCCTTCCTGAAGACCCTGGAACGCAACGAACCACTGTACTTCATCGGCCTTGGCAGCAACCTGCTGGTGCGCGACGCCGGCCTGCGCGGCACGGTGATTCATCTGCACGGCGCGCTGAAGCGGATCGATCTGGAACAACGCAAAACCAATGGCAGCGACAGCAGCAGCCCATTCGGCGTGATTTTTGCCGAAGCCGGCGTCGCCAGCCCGAAACTGGCGCGCTATGCCGCCACGCATAATCTGGTCGGCGCTGAA
>JAIFLB010000199.1 GCA_020049245.1 Betaproteobacteria bacterium
TCGCCGTGCCGCCGTTGCCGGGCGCGACAAAAACCTTCTGGATGCGCGGCGACTGCTTGAGTCGCCAGGCCAACGCGTGTTCGCGTCCGCCGGAACCGATGACGAGGAGTTTCATTTTGATACCTGCTTAGTGTCGGAAATGCCGTACACCCGTGAACACCATCGCGATGCCGTGCTCGTCGGCCGCCGCGATGACTTCTTCGTCGCGCATCGAACCGCCCGGCTGGATCACGGCGGTGATGCCGGCGGCGGCGGCGTTGTCGAGGCCGTCGCGGAACGGGAAGAAGGCGTCGGAGGCCATCACCGAGCCGGGTACGACCAGGTTGGCCTGTTCGGCCTTGATGCCGGCGATGCGGGCGGAGTTGACGCGGCTCATCTGGCCGGCGCCGACACCGATGGTCATGCGGTCCTTGGCATAGACGATGGCGTTGGATTTGACGAACTTGGCAATGCGCCAGGCGAACAGCAGGTCTTCCATTTCCTTCGGCGTCGGCGCCCGCTTGGTGACCACTTTCAGTTCGCCATGCAGCAGGATGTCGGCATCCTGCACCAGCAGGCCGCCGGCGACGCGCTTCATGTCCATTTGCGAGACCGAACCGCTCCAGGCGCCGCATTCCAGCAAACGCACGTTCTTCTTGGCGGCAACTGCTTCCGAGGCTTCCGGGCTGACTTCCGGGGCGATGATGACTTCGACGAACTGACGCTCGACGATGGTTTTCGCGGTTTCGCCATCGAGCCGGCCGTTGAACGCGATGATGCCGCCGAAGGCGGATTCCGGATCGGTCTGGTAGGCGCGGTTGTAGGCGTCGAGCAGGTTGTCGCCATACGCCACGCCGCAGGGGTTGGCGTGTTTGACGATGACGCAGGCCGGGGCAAGATCAAAGGTTTTCACACATTCCAGTGCAGCGTCGGTATCGGCGATGTTGTTGTAGGACAGTTCCTTGCCCTGGATCTGGCGGCTGGTGGCAATGGTGCCGGCCGGGGCGTTGGCTTCGACGTAGAAGGCGCCGTTCTGATGCGGGTTTTCGCCGTAGCGGCAGGTCTGCGCGCGACTGAATTGCAGGGTGAGTTTTTCCCCAAACGCGTCACGTTCGCCTGCCCCGTTGAGGGAAGTCAGGTAGTTGCTGATGTGGCCGTCGTACTGCGCGGTGTGGGTGAAGGCTTTCTTGGCCAGGTTGAAGCGGGTGGCATCGCTCAATGCGCCGTTGTTGGCCGTCATTTCGGCGACCAGCGCGGCGTAATCGGCCGGGTCGGTGACGATGGCGACGTGTTTGTAATTCTTCGCCGAGGACCGCACCATCGCCGGACCGCCGATGTCGATGTTCTCGATGGCGTCATCCAGCGTATGCGGCTTGGACACGGTCTGCACGAACGGGTAGAGATTGACGCAGACCAGATCGATGTAACCCAGCCCATGCTCGTTCATGGTCGCGACATGCGCGGCGTTGTCGCGCACTGCCAGGATGCCGGCGTGCACCTTGGGATGCAGCGTCTTGACGCGGCCATCGAGCATTTCCGGAAAACCGGTGAATTCCGAGACATCCTTGACCGGCAACCCCGCATCGCGGATCGCCTTGGCGGTGCCGCC
Source organism: Betaproteobacteria bacterium (assembly GCA_020049245.1). Lineage (GTDB taxonomy): Bacteria > Pseudomonadota > Gammaproteobacteria > Burkholderiales > Thiobacillaceae > PFJX01. The sequence goes on from JAIFLB010000199.1 coordinate 1,589, forward strand.
AGTGGAAAGCAGTTCGACGCCTTGCGCGGACAGCGCACGGGCAAAGTCGATCAGGCCGGTTTTATCGGAGACGGAGAGGAGGGCGCGTTTGATCATGATTGGGGGGCGGTGAACGGGGGCGGTGAACGGAGAGCGGTGAACGGAGAGCAACGGCGGGGTTTCCACTTACTGCTCTCCGCTTCCCGCTAACTATTTGATTCCAAGCTGCTGCATCTTCTTGCGCAGCGTGTTGCGGTTGATGCTGAGCCAGTCGGCGGCGCGGCTCTGGTTGCTGCCGGCGCGGTCAAGGATGACTTCCAGCATCGGTTTTTCGATGCAGTTCAACACCATTTCATAAATGCCGGCCGGCGGTTCGCCATCCAGATCCTTGAAGTAATTGATCAATTCCCGGCGCACGCAGGCGGCGAGTTCACTTTCGTCGATCTTGGGTTGAGTCATGGTACGGGGATCCGGGGCTGTCAATCAGGCGGCGGCGCGCTGTTCCGGCGCGGCGTCGAGATAAATCAATCGGCTGGAGCGCTCACGCGTGCGCCAGAAAAAATCATTCACTGCTTCCAGCTGCGCCTGCGGGCCTTCGAGCTGGTTCATCGCATGCCGGAAACTGGCCGAATCGGCGAGGCCACGTGTGTACCAGGCGATATGTTTGCGCGCCATCCGGCTGCCGGCGAGGTCGCCGTAGAAGCAATACAGATCGTCCAGGTGGGCAAGCAGCACATTGTGAATTTCGGCCACCTCGGGCGCCTGCAGATGCTCGCCGTGTTCCAGAAAGTAACTGATTTCACGGAACAGCCAGGGCCGGCCCTGCGCTGCGCGGCCGATCATGATCGCGTCGGCGCCGGTCGTCTGCAGCACCATGCGGGCTTTTTCCGGCGTCGTGATGTCGCCGTTGGCGATGATCGGGATGCGGGCTTCTGATTTCACTGCGGCGATGGTTTCGTATTCGGCATCGCCGGAATAGCCGCAGGCGCGGGTGCGGCCGTGAATCGCCAGCGCCTGGATGCCGGACTCCTGCGCGATGTGCAGAATCTGCAGGGCATTGCGATGCGATTGGTCCCAGCCGGTGCGGATTTTCAATGTCACCGGCGTCTCCGGCACCGCGTTGACCACGGCTTCCAGAATGCGACCGACCAGCGGTTCGTCCTGCAACAAGGCGGAACCGGCCATGACATTGCAGATTTTCTTCGCCGGGCAACCCATATTGATGTCGATGATTGCCGCGCCGCGCTCGGCGTTGTAACGCGCCGCTTCCGCCATCATCGCCGGGTCAGCGCCGGCGATCTGGACCGAAACGGGCTCGACTTCGCCCTCGTGATTGGCGCGCCGCTGGGTCTTCTTCGAACCGTACAACAACGAGTTCGAGGTCACCATTTCGCTCACCGCCATGCCGGCGCCCATCTGCTTGCACAGCTGGCGGAAGGGTCGATCGGTGACCCCGGCCATGGGCGCAACGATCAGATTGTTCTTCAGGCGATAGGAGCCTATTTGCATGGCAAAGGGGGGCGTGGAGCGGGGGGAAGGCTGCGCATTTTATACGCAACGGGGGGCGGGCAAAAGCGCGCAATTTGCCCTGTATTAGGGCGTCGTCAATTGCGCCTTCGCCGATCCCCGTCGCGAAGCTGCGCGGCCTGCCTTGCCGCCCGCCATGAAGCTGATCAGGCCGCTTTTTTCAAATGCTTCTGGTACAGGAACTCCAGCACCTGGCCACGCAGGTGGTGATAAGCCGGGTTTTTCGCCAGCCTCGGTTGGTCGCGCGGTACAGGCATTTCTGTTCGGCCAATCGATAGCGGCGGCAGAGCTCGCCGAATACCTCAAGTCGGAAAGCTGGCGTCGGGCGCTTTGAGACTCGCCAACAAGGTTCGACACAATCCGGCGACAGCCGGATCGCCAGTCATCTGCGCACGCAAGATGGCGCCTTCAATGATCAGCATTGCCATTGCCGCTACGGATAACGGCGCCGGCATGTTCAATAGTTCTGCCAGTTCCGCTACGTAAGCTTCCAGCTCGGCCTTGTGCGCCCGCGCGATGGCCACGTCTTCACCGTCGCCGGGACCGCTTTCCACCAGCGTGTTGATGAAGGCGCAACCGCGAAAATCGGGTTCGCGAAACCATTCTTCCAGCACATCCGCCATCACCTCCAGACCGGCGCCAGGCGCGGCCAGTGCGGCTTCGACGCCGACGCGGAAGCGCTGCATCCAAGCCGCGTGACGCTGGCGTAGAAATTCGGCGATCAGGTCGTTCTTGGAGGAAAAGCTGCGATAGAACGACATCTTGGCAACGCCAGATTCGGCGATGATGCGATCGATCCCGGTTGCCCGAAGACCTTCCCGGTAGAACAACCGGCTGGCGGTTTCCAGAATGCGGTCACGGGCGGATAGCGGGCTGCTCGGAGTCATGGCGGATCGAAAGTAGTCAACGTTCAGGCATCTTGACAGACAGGTCTGTCTACACAAAGATAGAGACAGGTCTGTCTCATTTTAAGGAGCCCCATTATGTCTGCCACTTCGATCGAACGTCCGCCACTGCCGCCGTTCACGCCGGAAACCGCCGCCCAAAAGGTCCGGCTCGCCGAGGACGCCTGGAATTCACGCGATCCGGAACGCGTGGCGTTGGCCTATACCCCGGACAGCCAGTGGCGCAACCGGGCTGAATTCGTCAACGGGCGCGCGGAAATCGTCGAATTCCTGACCCGTAAATGGCGGCGCGAACTGGATTACCGCTTGATCAAGGAACTCTGGGCCTGTGACGGCGCGCGCATCGCTGTGCGATTCGCCTACGAGTGGCGCGACGATGCCGGCAACTGGTTTCGCGCTTACGGCAACGAAAACTGGGAGTTCGATGCGCACGGCTTGATGGCGCGCCGCCATGCCTCGATCAACGACCTGCCGATTCTCACATCCGAACGGAAATTCCACTGGCCGCAGGGACGCCGGCCGGACGAGCATCCGTCGTTGAGTGAATTGGGACTGTAGCCCCGCGCCTCAGGCCGCTTTCTTGAGGTGCTTCTGGTACAGGAACTCCAGCACTTGGCCACGCAGGTGGTGATAGGCCGGGTTCTCGGCTAACGCCAGACGGTCGCGTGGACGCGGCAGATCAACATCGAGAATCTCGCCGATGGTCGCCGCCGGGCCGTTGGTCATCATCACGATGCGATCCGACAGCAGCACGGCCTCATCGACGTCATGCGTCACCATCAACGTGGTGGCATGGGTTTCCTTGACGATGCGCATCAACTCATCCTGCAGGCCGGCGCGGGTCAAGGCGTCGAGCGCGCCGAACGGCTCGTCGAGCAACAAAACTTTCGGCTCCATCGCCAACGCGCGGGCGATGCCGACGCGCTGTTTCATGCCACCGGAAATTTCATTCGGATGCTTGTGCGTGGCATGGCTCAAGCCGACCAGATCCAGCGCCGCCTGAGTACGTTCCTTTAGCTTGGCCTTCGATTCCTTGGCGCCGAACACGCGTTCCACCGCCAGATGAACGTTGCCGAAGCAGGTCAGCCAGGGCAGCAGACTGTGGTTCTGAAACACCACGCCGCGCTCGGGTCCGGGGCCTTTGATTTCCTTTTCAGACAGCAGCAGGATGCCTTCGGTCGCTTCGGTCAGGCCGGCAACCAGATTCAGCAGCGTCGATTTGCCGCAGCCGGAGTGGCCGATCAGCGCGATGAACTCGCCCTGTTTGACGTTGAGGTTGATGTCGGTCAGCGCGGTGAATTTGCCCTTTTTGGTGTCGAACACCATCTTGGCGTTTTCGATGTGCAGATAGTTGTGCATGGCGTTGTCCTTCACTCGTAATTGAACCGATTTGCGATCATCACCAGCGCTTGCTCCAGCAGCAGGCCGACGATGCCGACGACGAAGATGGCGATCAGGATGTGTTCGACGTTGAGGTTGTTCCACTCGTCCCACACCCAGAAGCCGAGGCCGGTGCCGCCGGTGAGCATTTCG
>JAIFLB010000115.1 GCA_020049245.1 Betaproteobacteria bacterium
CTTGCCGATGTATTCACGCTGCGCTTCAGTCAATTGCGGCGATGGGGCAATTTCGATCAGCTTCTGATTTCGCCGCTGGATCGAGCAGTCGCGCTCAAACAGGTGGACGCAGTTGCCGTGACTGTCGCCAATGATCTGCACTTCGATGTGCTTCGGATTGACGACACATTTCTCCATGAAGACTTCCGGCTTGCCGAATGCTTTGCTCGCTTCCGAGACGACGCGGACGTAGTTGTTGACCAGTTCTTCGTCCGAATCACAGCGTCGAATGCCACGCCCGCCACCGCCGTTGGTCGCCTTCAGCATGATCGGGTAGCCGATTGTTTTTGCCAGTTTGAGGGCTTCTTCGGCGTTTTCCAGGTTGTGGTCTGAACCGGGAATTACCGGAATGCCAGCCTTGATCATCGCCAGGCGAGCCTGAATCTTGTCGCCCATCTGGGTAATGACTTTGGCTGACGGGCCAATGAATTTGATGCCCCGACGGGCGCAAACCTCCGCCAGAACCGGGTTTTCCGACAGGAAACCATAGCCTGGATGCAAAGCATCGCAACCCGATGCCACGGCCAGATTCACGATGTTGTGCGCGTTCAGATAGCCGAGCACTGGATCGGAGCCAATATTGAAGGCGGTATCGGCTTTCTTGACATGAAGACCATGCCGGTCGGCGTCGGTATAAATGGCTACCGCTGTGATGCCCATTTCCTTGCATGCCCGAACAATCCGAACCGCGATTTCACCTCGGTTTGCGATGAGTATTTTCCTGATCACGCTTTGACCTTAGAAAGTGGCGTTGTAGGTGGCGTTGTCTTTGACAAAAACAGCCGCGCAGCTTAACATTTCCGGCTTATGTCTGCACGGAGACCCTTTGACAGCCTGCAATTTGCCAAGTCCGGCGAGAGCCTGAAGGGCACTTTGCGAGTCGAAGAGTTGCCGCGTTTGAGCGATAGTTTGAGGCCAGAAGATGTTGCAGTGCAATACCGGCTGGATGGTGTTTTGGCTTCCGGAAGACCGGCGCTTCGTCTGAAAGTTGAAGCCAGGGTCTGGCTAACCTGCCAGCTTTGTATGTCGTTGTATCCCGAAATGTTGAGTCTGGATACTGTTTTGCCGGTAGCCAGGAATGAAGCAGAGTTGGCACGCTGGGAATCGCTTGATCCCATGCTGGATGCGTTGGTTGCTGATCCGGGGTTGGACGTGGCGGTTCTGGTTGAAGACGAGATCCTGCTCGCTATTCCGCTGGTGCCAATGCACCCGGAAGGTGAATGTGATCCCGCTGGCTTGGCGCTGGTCGGCAAGAATTGATCGGATTGGGTATTCTTGTCGGGGTTGTTATTTTGTAATGACACGGCGATTTTTGAATTCAGGTATTTAGTGTTTTAGTTTTGGTTTTATTTGGTTTTAATTAGGAGAACGTCATGGCTGTTCAGCAGAATAAAAAATCCCCCTCCAAGCGTGGCATGCATCGTGCCCACGACTTCCTGACCACGCCGCCGACCGCAGTTGAGCCGACTACCGGTGAGATGCACCTGCGTCACCATATCAGCCCGAACGGCTTTTATCGTGGCCGTAAAGTGCTGAATACCAAGGCTGATAACAGCTAATTTTCGCGTCGGCTCAGCTTGAGATGAGCCAGGCAGGTTGCACTGGTTTTCCTTAAGCTGAACGTTCATGCGAGAAATCACTATCGCGATTGATGCCATGGGGGGCGACCACGGTCCCCATGTGACGGTCAAGGCAGCGCTCGACTTCCTGAGCAAAAATTCCGATATCAACATTGTTCTTGTTGGTCTTTCGGATGCCATTCACGCTGAACTCAAAGTCAATAAAGTTTCCGCAGGCACCCGCCTGAGGGTCCATCACGCCAGCGAAGTGGTGAAGATGGATGATTCTTTGCCGGTCGCTTTACGCACCAAAAAAGACTCTTCCATGCGTGTCACGGCGGACATCGTCAAGCGCGGCGAGGCTGATGCAGGCGTCTCTGCTGGCAATACCGGCGCCCTGATGGCGGTGTCACGCTTCGTCCTGAAGACGCTCCCCGGCATTGATCGTCCCGCCATCGCCTCAACCTTGCCTTCCCGCACCGGCCGGACTTACATGCTTGATCTGGGGGCGAATGTCGATTGCACGGCGGAGCACCTGCGCCAATTCGCCATCATGGGCTCGGCGCTGGTTTCCGCGATTGAACATAAGGAAAGACCCAGCATCGGCCTGCTCAATATTGGCGAAGAAGAAATCAAGGGAAACGATGTGGTCAAGCAAGCCGGCGAAATGCTCAGAGCCAGCGGGCTTAATTTCTACGGCAATGTGGAAGGCAACGATATTTACATGGGCACCGTCGATGTCGTGGTGTGCGATGGCTTCGTTGGCAATGTCGCCCTGAAGGCTTCAGAAGGCTTGGCCAAGCTGATTGGCGATCGCTTGCGCGGCGAATTCAAGCGAAACCCGCTAACCCGCCTGGCTGGCCTGATCTCCTGGCCGGTTTTGCGCGCCTTCAAGCGCAATCTGGATCCGCGTCGATACAATGGTGCCAGCTTGCTTGGGTTGAATGGCGTGATTATCAAAAGTCATGGTTCCGCCGATGTGTTTTCTTTCGAGCAGGCCATACTCAAGGCCACCGAGGAAGTGCGTGGTGGTCTGTTGCGCCGAATCGCCGAGCAGGTCGGCGTCCACAATGAAATTCCCAATGGCTTGCCAGAAGAAGGAGAGTTGGCTTGACGCAGACCGCATCTCCCGTGACCCGAATCTATTCCCGCATTATCGGTACCGGCAGCTATCTGCCGGCGCGAATCCTGACCAATGCGGAACTCGAAAAGCGGATTGATACCACCAGTGAATGGATTGTTGAACGCACCGGCATTCGTGAGCGTCATATCGCCGCTGAAGGCGAGTTGACCAGCGACCTGGCGCAGAAGGCAGCTGAAAGCGCGCTCGAAGCGGCGGCTATCGATGCCAGCGAAATTGAATTGATTGTGGTTGCCACAACGACCTCGGACCGGGTGTTTCCCAGCACGGCGTGCGTGCTTCAGGCCAAGTTGGGGATTACCAATGGTTGCCCGGCATTTGACGTGCAAGCGGTCTGCAGCGGATTCGTGTATGCGGTATCGGTGGCGGATCAGTTCATCCGATCCGGCCAGGTCAAGACCGCACTGGTGGTCGGTGCCGAGACCTTGTCGCGGATTACCGATTGGGACGACCGCAGCAACTGCATGTTGTGGGGCGACGGTGCTGGCGCAGTGGTGCTGCGTGCATCCGAGCAACCCGGCATCATCGCGACCCATTTACATGCTGATGGTCGTTATCAGGATTTATTGTTTGTCGATGGCGGCGTGTCGCTGAAAAAGGAAGGTGCGTGCTACATGCGCATGTCCGGCAACGCCGTGTTCAAGATGGCGGTCAATACGCTGGATGCGATTGTCGATGAAACTCTGGCGGCGAATGGCCTGCAAAAATCTGACATCGATTGGCTGGTGCCACACCAGGCCAATATCCGAATCATCCAGGCGACGGCAAAGAAACTGGGTATGAGCATGGACCAGGTCGTGGTCACGGTTGATCGGCATGGCAATACCTCGGCAGCCTCGATCCCGCTGGCGCTGGACACAGCCGTGCGTGAAGGGAAAATCAAACCGGGTGAACGTGTGTTGATGGAAGCCTTTGGCGGTGGTTTCACCTGGGGTTCGGTGCTGGTTCAGTTTTGAGCCTGCCTGGAAATCCGTCTTTCAGGTTCTGAAACAGCTTTCTTGCGGAGAATTTGAATGAAATTCGCGTTTGTATTTCCTGGGCAGGGCTCGCAATCTGTCGGCATGTTGAGCGCTTATGGTGCGGCAGCTCCAATCAGTGAAACGCTGGCGGAAGCCTCGGATGCCTTGGGCCAGGATATGGCGGCGATGATCGCTGAAGGTCCGGCGGAACTGCTCAACCAGACAGTCAATACTCAGCCGGCGATGCTTACGGCCGGGGTGGCGGTTTATCGTCTTTGGCAAAGCCTGGGCGGGCCGGCACCGGCCATGATGGCGGGACATAGTCTGGGTGAATACACCGCGCTGGTCTGTGCTGGTGCGCTGGGTTTTGGCGATGCGATCAGGCTGGTGCGATTGCGCGCCGAAGCCATGCAGTCGGCCGTGCCAGAAGGTGTTGGCGCCATGGCCGCTGTGCTCGGACTGGATGATGATGCGGTGCGTGCGGTATGCGCGGAAGCCGCCGAGAATGAAGTGCTGGCAGCGGTCAATTTCAATTCCCCCGGCCAGGTGGTGATTGCAGGCCACAAGGCGGCGGTGGATCGTGGTTGTGCGCTGGCCAAGGCAAAGGGCGCCAAGCGGGCGCTGCCATTGCCGGTTTCCGTGCCTTCGCATTGCGCGTTAATGCAGCCGGCAGCCGACAAGCTGCGTCTGGCGCTGGCGGAAATCGAGATCAAGACACCCGGCGTGATGGTGTTGCATAACGCCGATGTGTCCAGCCATGCCGATCCGGCAGCGATCCGTGATGCCTTGGCACGTCAGTTGTTCAGCCCGGTGCGCTGGGTCGAAACGGTGCAAAGTTTTGCCGCGCAAGGTGTTCAGTTGGTGGCGGAATGCGGTCCTGGCAAAGTACTGGCCGGTCTCAACAAGCGCATCGTCGATGGCTTGCCGGGTGTGGCACTGGCGGACGCCGCCGCGCTAACCGATGCTTTGGAAAAGCTTCGTTCGTAATTCAGGTTGTCAATAATCTCAGGTTAGAAGCCTGGGAAATGAGGAGATGCATATGGAACAACGTGTTGCCATGGTGACCGGCGCTACGCGTGGCATCGGCAAAGCCATCCTGCATGCCTTGGCGAAAGCTGGCTGCAACGTGGTCGGAACTGCGACCAGTGTGTCAGGTGCGGAATCCATTTCCGCTGCGCTGGCAGAAGCCGGATTGCCGGGCGAGGGGCTGATGCTTGACGTCAACGACGCCGCTCAGGTTGATGCCGCCATTGAAGGCATCATGGCGCGATATGGCCGAATTGATGTTCTGGTGAACAACGCCGGCATTACGCGCGACAACCTGCTGATGCGGATGAAGGATGATGAATGGAACGCCATTCTGGAGACCAACCTGACTTCGGTGTTTCGCCTGTCGCGTGCAGTCTTGCGCCCGATGATGAAGGCGCGTTTTGGCCGCATCATCAGCATCGCTTCGGTGGTTGGCGTATCGGGCAATGCGGGTCAGACCAACTATGCAGCGGCCAAGGCGGGCATGATCGGTTTCTCCAAATCGTTGGCCCAGGAAGTCGGTAGTCGCGGCATCACGGTGAACTGTGTGGCGCCCGGTTTCATCGATACCGATATGACCAAGGGGCTGCCCGAGGCTGCGCGTGGCAAGTTGATGGAGCGGATCCCGCTTGGCAAGTTGGGTACGCCGGAAGATATTGCCCATGCCGTGGTGTATCTGGCTTCGGATGGTGCGGCTTATGTCACAGGTGCCACCTTGCACGTCAACGGCGGCATGTACATGGACTGAACTCAACCCGGTCGATATTCAAAATTGCTGTAATTTTTTTTCGAGACGAGGCCTCTTTTAGCCGGTTTCATCGTATTCGACAGACTGCTAGAATGCCCCGGCTTTTTTGCTACCCGTAATTTTTCTACCCTAGTGGGAGTTATCTGATGAGTGATATTGAACAACGTGTCAAAAAGATCGTCGCCGAACAACTGGGCGCCAACGAAGCCGATGTGAAGCTTGAGTCTTCCTTCGTGGACGACCTGGGGGCTGACTCTCTCGACACGGTGGAACTGGTGATGGCGCTGGAAGAAGCTTTCGAGTGCGAAATCCCCGATGAAGAAGCTGAAAAGATCACCACGGTTCAGCAGGCAGTTGATTACGTCAACGGCCACTTGAGCAAGTAATTCCTGTTTGTCAGAGCGCAGGGCATCGCCCTCGCTCTGAGCTCGCTCTCTCTTGAATACCGGCTCGGCCGGGTTTCTTGCATATTCCCGTATCTGGTGTTTCCCAGGAGTTTCCCATGACCAAGCGCAGAGTCGTGGTTACCGGGCTCGGTATCATTTCTCCCGTCGGCAATAGCGTAAGTGACGCGTGGGCCAGTCTGATGGCAGGGCGTTCCGGAATTACCCGAATCAGCCGTTTCGATGCAACTGCTTTCGCCAGCCAGATCGCGGGCGATGTGAAGAACTTCGATCTGGCCAAATACTTGACCGCTAAAGATGCGCGCCGGATGGATACCTTCATCCATTATGGTCTGGCGGCCGCGATTGATGCCTTCAAGGATTCCGGTATTGAGGTCAGCGAGGCCAATCGTGAACGCATCGGCGTAAACATTGGATCGGGCATTGGTGGTCTGCAGATGATCGAAGAAACTCACAAGGTTTTTTTGGCCGATGGTCCACGCAAGATTTCGCCCTTTTTTATTCCAGCCACCATCATCAACATGATTTCCGGGCATCTCTCCATCATGTACGGTTTGCAAGGCCCGAATGTGGCGATGGTGACGGCATGCACCACCGGCACCCATGCGGTTGGCGAAGCCGGTCGCATGATCGAGTATGGCGAGGCCGATGTGATGATCGCAGGCGGTGCTGAATCCACCATCTGCCCGCTGGCCATTGGCGGTTTTGCGGCTGCGCGCGCACTTTCAACCCGCAACGATGATCCCGAAGGCGCCAGTCGTCCTTGGGACAAGGGGCGGGACGGCTTCGTCATGGGTGAAGGCGCTGGTGTTTTGGTGCTGGAAGAATACGAACATGCCAAAGCGCGCGGTGCTCGCATTTATTGCGAACTGATCGGTTATGGCAAGAGCGCGGATGCGCACCACATGACCGCGCCGGTTGAAGATGGCTCTGGCGCTGCGCGCTGCATGGATGTGGCTTTGCGCAATGCGGGCATCAATCCGGACCAGGTCGATTACATCAATGCGCATGGCACCTCGACCCCGTTGGGTGATCTGGCGGAAACCAAAGCGGTGAAGCTTTCGCTTGGCGACCATGCTGGCAAGGTCATGGTCAGTTCAACCAAATCGATGACCGGACATTTGCTGGGTGCGGCAGGCGGTATCGAAGCCGTCTTCTCGGCCTTGACCATTGCGCATCAGGCGGTGCCGCCGACGATCAATCTGACCGAGCCGGACGAAGGTTGCGATCTGGATTACGTCGCCAACATTGCGCGTGATGCCAAGGTCAATGTAGCGCTTTCCAACTCCTTTGGCTTTGGCGGTACCAACGGCACGGTCATCTTCGCCAAGGTCTGACATCAGCGGGCTCGGCGCATGATGTCGCCGCGTCAACGACAATGACAGCGGCTATGACTGAGTTGGATAAAGTGCAACTTGTCATCCTGGTCGATGGCGAGCCGTCTACCTGCATTCCTGCTGATGATCGGGGGTTTCTCTACGGCGATGGCGTGTTTCGTACGCTACGCATGGTTGCTGGCAAGCCGCGTTGGTGGCTTGAGCAAATCGCCAAACTGTCTGAGGATGCCCGCCGAATAGGTTTGACTGCGCCAGATCCGGCAGTCTGGTGCGCAGATATGGAACGCTTGCCAGCCCAACTGACTGACGGTGTCCTGAAGCTGATCGTGACGCGGGGAAGTGGTCAGCGCGGTTATCTGCCACCCGTGTCGCAACCGGTGCGGCGTTTGATGGTGTTTGATGCAGCCCACGCAACCCCGGCAAGCCCAAATTCTGGCCAGCGGACATCCGATCTACGCGTCCGGGTTTGCTCGTTGCGGCTCGGCTGGCAACCCCGCCTGGCGGGTATCAAGCATCTGAATCGATTGGAAAACGTTTTGGCACGCAGCGAGTGGTCAGCACCAGAAATTCACGAAGGGCTGCTGCTTGATCATGCCGAGCGCGTGATTTGCGGCGTCATGAGCAATCTTTTCATCTGGCAGCGCAACCGGCTTCTGACGCCCCGCCTCGATCAATGTGGCGTCGCTGGCGTTACGCGGGGCCGTTTGTTGCGGCTGGCCAGTGAGCAGGGATTGGACGTGGAGGTCACTGACTTGGACATGCAAGCGGTGCTTGAAGCCGATGAAGTGATGTTGACCAATAGCGTGATGGGACTTCGCCGCGTTGCGCGTCTGGAAGAAAAAATCTGGCCTGATCCGGTGATCAGTCCGCGACTGGTGGAATGGCTCGATGCGTAGATGGATCAATCGTTTTCTGTTGCTGAGTTTTATCGCCGGGATATTTTTGGCGGGCGTTTTGTTTTTCTATGCCAGACAACCGATGCAAATATCCGGAGTGAGCTATCCAATCGACTTCTCGATTCATCGTGGTACGGCACTGAAAACGGCAAGTGAAGAATTGCATCAAAGCGGCGTGCTGTCGCATCCGTGGGCCTTCGTCCTGCTGGCGCGCTTGAAAGGGCAGGCGGGCGAGATCAAGGCCGGCAGCTATGCGCTGGAACAGGCTGTCACGCCGCTTGAATTGCTGCGCAAGATTACCCAGGGTGACACCATTCTGGGCAAGTTGGCCCTGATCGAGGGCTGGACCTTTCAGGACGTGCGGCGCAGTGTCGCGGCCAATCCCGCGTTGCGGCATGACACGGTGAACATGACCGATGCTGAACTGTTGCAGGCGGTTGGCGCCAGCGAAACGCATCCGGAAGGGCTGTTTTTCCCGGACACCTATTTTTTTGACAAGGGCAGTTCCGAGCTTGCGTTGTACAAGCGTGCTTACCATGCGATGCAGGAAAATCTGGCCGCAAGCTGGGCAATGCGCTCGCCAGGTCTGCCGTATCGCACGCCGTATGAAGTGCTGATCATGGCGTCGGTCATCGAGAAGGAGACCGGTGCCGCCGATGAACGGCCATTAATTGCTTCTGTTTTCATCAATCGCCTGCGAATCGGCATGCGTTTGCAGACCGATCCAACCGTGATCTACGGCCTCGGCCCCCAGTTTGACGGCAATCTTCGGCGTGCCGACCTGCTCGCCGATACGCCCTACAACACTTACACCCGAGCTGGTTTGCCGCCGACGCCGATTGCCTTGCCCGGGCTGGCGGCGATCCAGGCGGCATTGAATCCGGAAGCCAGCAAGGCGCTCTATTTCGTCGCCAAGGGCGGCGGTAGGCATGTGTTTTCCGACAATCTGGATGCGCATAATCGCGCCGTGAATCGTTATCAAAGAGGGCGTTGAGATGTTTATAACGCTGGAAGGCGTCGATGGCGCCGGCAAGAGCAGCCACTTGAACTGGCTGGAAACCTGGTTTACCTCGCGTGGACGGCAGGTCCGGATGACCCGCGAGCCGGGCGGTACAGCGATTGGTGAACAATTGCGTGAAATGGTGCTGCACCAGCCGATGCATGCCGAAACCGAAGCCTTGATCATGTTTGCCGCCCGCCGTGAGCATATCGAGCAAGTGATCCGGCCGGCCCTGGCGGCTGGTGAAGTGGTGATCTCCGACCGCTTTACCGACGCCAGCTTTGCCTATCAATCGGGTGGCCGTGGTCTGCCGGAAGCACGTCTGGCGGTGCTGGAAGACTGGGTGCATGCCGATTTGCAGCCAGATTTGACCTTCCTGTTCGACCTTGCGCCCGAGATTGCCGCGCAAAGACTGTCTTCAGCGCGTGCGCCGGATCGATTCGAACGCGAGCAAACCGACTTCCATGCCCGCGTCCGTGCCGCATATCTGCGTCGCGCCGAACAGTTTTCAGCGCGCATCAGAATCATCGATGGCAGTCGAAGCATCGATCAGGTTCGCCTGCAACTTTCTACGGTGTTGGATGCCGCAATGGAGACCAAGGTGTGATCCACCCCTGGAATCAGGCACTGTTTCAGCAATTGACTGCCGACCGCGAACGCATGCCGCATGCTTTGCTGTTGCATGGCCCGGCAGGTGTCGGCAAGCGCGATCTGGGCTTGGAACTGGCGCAGTGGATGCTGTGTGAATCGCACAGTCCGCAAGGCGCTTGCGGGCTGTGCGATGCCTGCAACTGGTTCTTGCAGGGTAACCATCCGGACTATCGCTATCTTGAGCCGAAGGAAGAGGAGACTGACGAATCCGGCAAGGTCACCAAGAAGGCGAGTAAGGAAATCAAGGTCGAACAGGTGCGAGAAGTCACCGATTTCCTGACGCTCAGCGCGCATCGCGGTGGCTGGCGCAGCGCCGTGATTTACCCTGCCGAGTTCATGAATGCCGCCGCCGCCAACGCCTTGCTGAAAACCCTGGAAGAACCGCCGCCGCGCGTGTTGCTGATTCTGGTATCACATCAGCCCGGACGTCTGCTGCCCACCGTACGCTCGCGCTGTCGCAAGATCGCCGTCGGCTTGCCTGAACCGGAGTTGGCGCTGGACTGGATGCAGCAGGCCGGCATCGATTACCCGGATGCCGTGCTGGCTGAGGCGGGGGGCGCGCCGCTGACCGCCATCGCGTATGCCGAACCGGAGCGGATGCAACGGCGCGAGGTGTTTCTGAATCATTTGTCGCGGCCGGCGCAACTCGATGTCTGCGCTGTGGCCGAGGCTTACAAACCGCTGTTGACCGAGTCCTGGGGCTGGCTGCTGCGCTGGGTGCATGATGTGTTGTCGTGGCGGTTGGCTGGTTCATCTCGGTATTTCCCCGCGCGCATCGAATCAGTCATTCAATTGGGCGAACAGGCCGATCTCGCCGGCTTGCTCGCGCTTGAACGGGAACTCGCCGCTGCCGGACGCTGGTTGCGGCACCCGTTGAATGCGACCTTGTTGTTAGAATCCTGGCTGATTCGTTATGTCTCGGCAGTCGCCGGGTTGCGTCAATCAAAGTCATGATCACCAAGGACAATATATGAATGAAAGTGTTAAACCGGCGGCGGGCCGGGCGGGCATGCTTTCGTTGGCGATCAAGGAAAAAACGGCTCTGTTTGCAGCCTACATGCCGCACATCAAAGGTGGTGGCCTGTTCATTCCAACCAATCGGCCCTACCAGATGGGGGATCAGGTTTATATGTTGCTGACCCTGATGGATGAGGCGAATAAATTACCCATCTCGGGGCGCGTGGTCTGGATCACGCCGGCGGGGTCACAAGGCAACCGTCAGCAAGGCATCGGCGTTCAATTTGACGATAACGAGGGCGCCACTGCGGTGCGTCTCAAGATCGAAAGCATTCTTGGCAATGCACTGAAATCGACTCGCCAAACCCACACCATGTAAGTCTTCTTTCCTGTCCGATGTTCATCGATTCCCACTGTCATATTGATTTTCCCGATTTCAGCGAAGGCGTGATGCCGCTGCTGGAAAACATGCGCGCGGCGCATGTTGATGCCGCGTTGTGCGTCTCGGTGAACCTGGAAAATTTCCCGCGTGTTCTCGCCGTCGCTGAAACGCATCCGAATTTGTACGCTTCAGTCGGCGTGCATCCAGATCATGATGCAGGCCGCGAGCCTGATGTCGATGAACTGGTTGCATTGGCCAGACACCCGCGCGTGGTTGCGATTGGCGAAACCGGGCTGGATTACTACCGCATGGCGCGTGAAGATGTCGATTGGCAACGCGCCCGTTTTCGTACCCATATCCGTGCCGCGCGTCAGGCTGGCAAACCTTTGATCATCCACACCCGCAATGCCGCCGCTGATACCCTGGCAATCATGGCCGAGGAGGGCGCCCAGGCGGCTGGGGGAGTGATGCACTGTTTCACCGAGTCTTGGGAAGTTGCCGAAGCGGCGCTGGCGATGGGGTTTTACATCTCGTTTTCCGGCATCGTCACATTCAAAAGCGCGAAGGATTTGAAGGATGTAGCGCGCCATGTACCGCTGGAACGCATGTTGATTGAAACCGACTCACCCTATCTGGCGCCGATGCCGCATCGAGGCAAGCGTAACGAGCCTGCTTATGTCAGGCACGTTGCCGAGGAAATCGCGAATTTACGTGGAATTCCGCTCGAACAGGTGGCTGCTACGACGAGCAGAAATTTCTCCGATCTGTTCAAGGTTGCGATTTAAGTTGTTGATCTTGCAGCGCAGAATTTTTGCTGCACAGAAATAAAAAGGGCACTTCAGCTTGCTGAAGTGCCCTTTTTTACAGCGGTTACATCAAGACAAGGTTTTCAGGCCGCTACCAGGCTTTCCTTGAACGCCAGTTTCACCGCATCGTTTTCGCCAATATCCACTGTGACCTCGCCACCCTCGCTGAGTCGGCCGAACAAGAGTTCGTCGGCCAGGGCTTTGCGGATCGTATCCTGAATCAGACGTCCCATCGGACGGGCGCCCATCAGTGGATCAAAGCCCTTGCTCGCCAACCACTTTCTCAGTGCCTCGGTGAAATGGGCTTCCACTTTCTTGACGTGCAGTTGTTCTTCCAGCTGCATCAGGAACTTGTCGACCACGCGCAGGATGATTTCTTCATCCAATGCCGCAAACGAAATCGTGGCATCAAGCCGATTGCGGAATTCCGGCGTGAACAGGCGTTTGATTTCCACCATTTCATCGCCGGCTTTCTTCGGTAGCGAGAAACCGATTCCGGTTTTATTCATAGACTCGGCGCCGGCATTGGTGGTCATGATGATGATCACGTTGCGGAAGTCGGCCTTGCGGCCATTGTTGTCGGTCAGGGTGCCGTGATCCATGACCTGCAGTAGGATGTTGAAGATGTCCGGATGGGCTTTCTCGATTTCATCGAGCAGCAATACTGCGTAGGGATTCTTGGTAATTGCCTCGGTCAGCAGGCCACCCTGTTCAAAACCGACATAGCCGGGCGGGGCGCCGATCAGACGCGATACGGCATGCCGTTCCATGTATTCGGACATGTCGAAACGTAGCAGTTCGACACCCAGCACATAGGCCAATTGGCGTGCGACTTCGGTTTTGCCGACACCGGTAGGACCAGAGAAGAGGAAGGAACCAATCGGTTTTTGCGGATTGCCGAGGCCGGAACGGGTCATCTTGATTGCCGAAGACAGCGCGTCGATCGCCTTGTCCTGGCCGAACACTACGGCACGCAGATCGCGATCCAGATTCTTCAGCGCATTGCGTTCATCATTTGCAACGGTTTTCGCCGGCACGCGCGCAATCTTGGCGACAATGTCCTCGATTTCCTTCGGTGTGATGACTTTCTTCTGTTTTGATTTGGGTTGGATGCGCTGCGCCGCGCCGGCTTCGTCGATGACGTCGATCGCCTTGTCCGGCAGATGCCGGTCATTGATGTAGCGAGCGGAGAGTTCGGCGGCCGTGGAAAGTGCGCCCTGGGTATATTTGACGTTGTGGTGTAGTTCAAACCGCGATTTGAGGCCTTTCAGGATCGCTACCGTCTCAGACACCGAGGGTTCGTTGACATCGACTTTCTGGAAGCGCCGCGACAACGCGTGGTCCTTCTCGAAGATGCCGCGGAATTCCGTGTAGGTGGTCGCGCCAATGCAGCGCATCTGGCCGGAAGAGAGCGCCGGCTTGAGCAGGTTGGACGCATCCAGCGTGCCGCCGGAAGCCGCGCCAGCGCCAATCACGGTATGGATTTCATCGATGAACAGAATGGCTTTCGGATTCGCCGCCAGTTGCTTGATCACCGCTTTCAGGCGCTGTTCGAAGTCGCCGCGATATTTGGTACCGGCGAGCAAAGCGCCCATGTCGAGCGCGTAAACGGTTGCGCCTTCAAGAATATCCGGCACGCTGCCTTCGACAATTCGACGCGCCAATCCTTCAGCAATGGCGGTCTTGCCAACGCCGGCTTCGCCCACCAAGAGGGGATTGTTCTTGCGCCGCCGACACAGGGTTTGAATGACGCGCTCCAATTCCTGATCGCGGCCAATCAATGGGTCAATCTTGCCCGCCTGCGCTTGCTGGTTGAGATTGCTGGTGAAGGAATCGAGCGGTGAGGCCGATTTTTCTTCATTGTCGGGTTGCTCACCAGCCGGTTCTCCGCGCCCGCTGGGGGCCGCTTCCTGGGTCGTCTTTGCAATGCCATGCGAGATGAAATTGACGACATCCAGACGGGTGAGGCCTTGCTGATTCATGAAGTGCAGCGCGTGAGAATCTTTTTCGCCAAAGATTGCAACCAGCACATTGGCGCCGGTAACTTCCTTTTTGCCGGAAGATTGCACGTGCAGAATGGCGCGCTGAATGACGCGCTGGAAGCCTAACGTGGGTTGCGTATCGACATCGGCTTCGCCAGGTACTCTGGGCGTGTGGCGCTCGATGAATTCAGCCAGTTTCTTGCGCAAGTCTTCAATATTGGCGGCGCAGGCTCGCAGCACTTCGGCTGCAGAAGGATTGTCGAGCATGGCGAGCAGAAGGTGTTCCACGGTAATGAACTCGTGGCGTTTCTGCCGAGCCTCCATGAAGGCCATATGCAAACTGACTTCCAACTCTTGGGCGATCATTGACTTTCCTCCATCACGCATTGCAGCGGATGCTGGTGATTACGTGCGAAATCTTTTACCTGATGAACTTTGGTTTCAGCAACATCACGTGGATAAATTCCGGCCAGACCAGCGCCTTCATTATGCACTTTGAGCATGACTGCAGTGGCTTGTTCGCGCCCCATCTGAAAAAACCTTTCAAGTACATGAATGACAAATTCCATTGGTGTGAAATCGTCATTCAGAAGTAATACCTTATATAGCGGAGGCGGTATCGTTTTTGTCCGCTCCGCATGAATCACTAATTCATCTTGATGCCTTGCTGCCATTGGGGATACGCGTGATTTGATTGACAACATTGTGCGGATGAAAAGATTTTTTTCAAGCCGATTGACGACAGGGTGATCAGGCGAGTAAAAAGCCCACGTTTGGGCATGCCTGACCTGATACGGCGGGTAATAGTTCAAGCGTTTTATTAATTAAGTTATGTCGGATTTTGTTTAGGAGCAGTTTCAATGGCCACTGGCACTGTTAAATGGTTTAACGACTCTAAAGGTTTCGGCTTCATTACCCCTGATGGTGGTGGTGATGATGTGTTCGCCCACTTTTCCGCGATTAATTCGAAAGGCTTCAAAAGCCTGAAAGAAAATCAGCGTGTTACTTTTGATGTGGTGGACGGCCCGAAAGGCAAGCAAGCCTCCAACATCGTTCCGATGTAATTCGCTTCACCGGCAAACGGGGATGACTCTCATCGGTTAATTGCAACGAAGATTGTTATCCGGGGTTGCCTGGATTTTTCTGTTTGTCGTCGCATTTTTTGGTCCCTGCGTCCCGCGTACCTTGTGCTATATCTTGATTCACAAGATCAAACGCTGGCGCAGGAGCGGCCAAAATGAACATCTCGACGAATGTTTCCCATCAGCTACTGGAACTGGAATCCGAGTCCACAGCGGCTAAGGAAAAGGCAGAATCTCGCCGCCAGATTCAGCATTTGCTTGCTGGTCTTGAACGCCAGAAAGAAGAGCTTGGCCCAATTGCCGATGAGCTCATCACTCTGCTGAAGCGGGTTGGAGCGATGGCATCTGCGTAAGCGACTCTGCCGCCTCGAACTTAGCCAATCTACCTCAACCCGCATTCACTTCTAATCCATCCAGCGGATCATTTCCGTGCCGAATTCGGAACACGGAATCTGGGTGGCGCCGTCCATCAGCCGCGCAAAGTCATACGTCACTTTCTTCGCTCGAATTGCGCCGTCCATACCCTTGATGATCAGATCGGCCGCTTCCAGCCAGCCCATGTGGCGCAACATCATTTCGCCCGAGAGAATGATCGAACCCGGATTGACGTAATCCTTGCCGGCGTATTTCGGCGCGGTGCCGTGGGTGGCTTCGAACATCGCAACGGAATCCGACAGGTTTGCCCCCGGCGCGATACCGATGCCGCCGACTTCTGCAGCCAGCGCATCGGAAACATAGTCGCCGTTGAGGTTGAGCGTGGCGATCACGTCGTACTCATCCGGGCGCAGCAGAATCTGCTGCAGGAAGGCGTCGGCGATCACATCCTTGATGACAATCCCGTTCGGCAATTTCACCCACGGACCGCCATCGATCAATTCGCCGCCGAATTCCCGCATCGCCAGTTCATAACCCCATTTCTTGAAGCCACCCTCGGTGAACTTCATGATGTTGCCCTTGTGCACCAGGGTGACCGAGCGGCGGTTGTTGTCGATGGCGTACTGGATGGCGCGCCGGATCAGGCGCTCCGAACCTTCTACCGAAACCGGCTTGATGCCGATGGCGGAAGACTCGGGGAAACGAATCTTCTTGACGCCCATTTCCTTCTGCAGGAAGTCGATGAGTTTCTTCACTTCCGGCGAACCGGCTTCCCATTCGACGCCGGCATAAATGTCTTCGGTGTTCTCGCGGAAGATCACCATGTCCACTTTTTCGGGTGCTTTAACCGGAGTCGGCACACCCTCGAAATATCGCACCGGGCGCAGGCAGACGTAGAGGTCGAGCATCTGGCGCAGCGCCACGTTCAGTGAGCGGATGCCACCGGAAGTGGGCGTGGTCAGCGGGCCTTTGATCGACACCACATAATCGCGAATCGCCGCGACGGTTTCATCAGGCAGCCAGGCATCGGCGCCATAGACTTTGGTCGCTTTTTCGCCGGCGAAGACTTCCATCCATTCGATCTTGCGCTTGCCGCCATAGGCTTTGGCAACGGCGGCATCAAGCACTTTGATCATGACCGGGGTGATATCCACGCCGGTTCCATCACCTTCGATAAACGGGATAATCGGCCGGTCCGGCACATTCAGCGAAGCATCGGCATTGACGGTGATTTTTGCGCCAGCGGTTGGCATCTTGATATGGCTGCTCATGGGCAACTCCTGTTCAAAGTTATCGAATCGAAAATATTAGTTAGATGGCACGCATCATTTTATTCAACAAGCCTTACGGGATCCTGAGCCAATTTACCGATGAAGATGGTCACCCCGGGCTCAAGGCCTATCTTGATATTCCCGGCGTCTATGCGGCTGGACGCCTGGATCGCGATAGCGAGGGTTTGCTGATTTTAACTGACGATGGTGCGCTACAGCATCGCCTTGCCGACCCGCGCCACAAACTGCCGAAAACCTATTGGGCTCAGGTCGAAGGCGCGCCAACCGAAGCCGATCTGGCGCCGTTGCGGCAGTCGATGGATTTGGGCGATTTTGTTACGCAGCCCGCCCAGGCAAGGTTGATCGACGAACCGCAGAATCTCTGGCCGCGCAACCCGCCGGTGCGCTATCGCAAGGCCATCCCGACGACCTGGATCGAACTTGTGCTGAAAGAGGGCAAGAACCGGCAGGTGCGGCGGATGACTGCGAAAGCGGGATTCCCAACTTTGCGGTTGTTGCGGGTGGCAGTCGGAAATTATCGGTTGGAAGGCTTGCAGCCGGGTGAGTGGCGGGAAACCTCGGCGTAGAAACTACGAAATTACGAAACTACGTAATGATCCGCCCGCGCCAGACATGCGCCCGGCCGATGACTTCGTCGGCATCCAGCGTCAGGCAACGTCCTTCGTGCAGAACCGGATTTCCTCCCACCCAGACGTGGCTGACCTGGTCGCTGCCGGCGCTGTAGACCAGTTGCGAGATCGGGTCATAGCAGGGTTGCGTCGCCGGATGATTCAGGTCGATAGCGACGATGTCAGCCATTTTTCCCACTTCCAATGACCCGATTTGCGCATCCAGACCGAGCGCGCGCGCACCGCCCAGCGTCGCCATGTGCAACACCCGATGTGCGGGCAAGGCCGACGGATCGCCAGCTACACCTTTGCCAAGCAGCGCGGCCAGCCGCATTTCGCCGATCAGGTCGAGCCGATTGTTGCTCGCCGCGCCGTCGCTGCCGATGCCGACACTGACGCCGGCGGCAAGCAAATCGGCAATCGGCGCAAAGCCACTGGCGAGTTTCAGGTTGGAACTGGGGCAATGCGCCACATGGCAGCCATGACTGGCCAGCAATGCGATTTCATCAGCGTTCAGATGCACCGCATGAACCGCGATCAGGCTCGGCGTCAACAATCCCAGCGCGTCGAGTCGGGCAAGCGGGCGCACGCCGTACTTTTCGATGCTGTGCTCGATTTCATGCGCAGTTTCATGGATATGCATGTGAATCGGCAGATCAAGCTGCGCCGCATAAGTTGCCACCTTTTCCAGCGAACGGTCGCCGACGGTGTATGGCGCATGCGGCGCCATGCAGAAATGGGCCAGCGGGTGGTCAATCCACTCATCACGCAGCGCCAGCCCTTTCTGCAGATAGCCGTCCGGATCGGCGGCATAAGGCGTCGGCGCATCGACCACGATCAGCCCGGCGGAAACCCGCATGCCGGTTTCGACTGCCGCTTCGATTACTGCCTCGGAAAAGAAATACATGTCGTTGAAGCAGGTCACGCCGGTCTTCAGCATTTCCAGGCAAGCCAGGCGGGTGCCATCGCGAACAAAAGCCGATGAAACATGCTGATTCTCCGCCGGCCAGATGTATTCATTCAGCCAGGTCATCAGCGGCAGATCGTCGGCAAAACCACGCAGCAGTGTCATCGCCGCATGCGTGTGCAGATTGACCAGGCCGGGGATCAGCAGATGGTTGGGCAGATGCACACGTTCGTGGCTGACCCAGTTGTCCGCCTCGCTGCTCGGCAACATCGCGACGATGCGACCTTCCTTCACCAGCAGGCTATGGCCGTTAAGCACCGTGGCATCGGGTTCCACCGGAACGATCCAGCCGGCATCAATACGCAGGTCGGC
>JAIFLB010000176.1 GCA_020049245.1 Betaproteobacteria bacterium
TCCATCACGATGGCGTTATCCAGTGTGCCGCCCAGCGCCAGGCCTTTGCTGCGCAGGTATTCCACTTCATTCATGAAGCCGAACGTGCGTGCCCGGCTGACTTCCTTGACGTACGACTCTCGGCTCAGGTCGATCTGCATTTCCTTCGCCGAATTACGGAACACCGGGTGGTCGAAGTCGATGCTGAACGACAACGTGCAACCTTCGAGCGGGTCGAATTGCGCCCATTTATGGTTGGCGCCTTCGCCTTCCTCGATGCGCACGGTTTTCAGCACGCGCATGAAGCGCTTGGGCGCATTCAGTGTTTCGATACCGGCCGCTTGCACCAGATACACCCAGGGTGCAGCGGAGCCGTCCAGGATGGGGACTTCCGGACCATCGATGTCGATGAACACGTTGTCGATGCCGAGTCCGGCCAGCGCCGACATCAGATGTTCCACCGTGGCCACTTTGGCGCCATTGCCTTCCAGCGCCGAACAGAGCCGGGTATCCGTGACGCGTTCCGGCGCAACCTGGAAATCGGCTGGCGCGGGCAGGTCGATGCGACGAAAAACAATGCCGGTATCCGGCGGCGCCGGGCGCAACGTCAGATTCACCCGCTCGCCGGTATGCAGACCGACGCCGGTGGTGCGAATCTGGGTTTTGACTGTACGTTGCGCGATCATGATCCTGATTCTGCTAACCCATTGAAGAATATGGGATTCTATCCCGGGCGGAAAGGAGGGGGATCCGCCCGGGATGGTTCCCGGTCAAGCAATTGCAGCGTCGTGGCAGCGCGGCGACAGGTCGAGAGAAATGTTCCCTCAGGCTAGCCGACACGTTGCCGATTCAACTCACTCCGGATCAATCCGCCTGCTTGCGCAGAAAGGCCGGAATGTCCAGCGTATCGATGCCCGCACTTTGCGCCATCTCCACGGCAGCCTGATGACGCCGCGAACGGATCGCGGTCGGCGTGTCGTAGTTGTGGTTGGCGTCATAGCCGCTGAAGCCGGTCGGGCCGTCGGTGCCGGTCATCTGGGTCTGAATCGGTTCAACGATGCGGATGATCGGCGGCTTGGCGACACCGCGCACGGGGTTGCCCAGGCCGGTTGCCACCATGGTGACGCGCAGGCTGGAGCCCATCGCTTCGTCGAACGAGGTACCGACGATCACAGTGGCTTCCTCGGCGGCGAAGCTCTGGATGGTATTCATCACTTCGTAGTATTCCTGCATCGTCAGGCTGTCATCCGACGTGATGTTGACCAGCACACCGCGCGCGCCCTTGAGGTCGATGTTTTCCAGCAGCGGGCTGGCGACGGCAGCCTCGGCGGCTTCGCGAGCGCGGTTTTCGCCGCTGGCATCGGCGGAACCCATCATCGCCATGCCGATCTCGCTCATCACCGTCTTCACGTCGGCGAAGTCGACGTTGATCATGCCCGGCTTGCTGATGATCTCGGAAATGCCCGACACCGCGTTATGCAGCACGTCGTTGGCGGCGATGAAGGCATCGGTCAACTTGGCGTTGCCGCCCATGACGGCGATCAGCTTCTCGTTCGGAATCACGATCAGGCTGTCGACATGCTCGGACAGGGATTTCAGGCCGGTCTCGGCGGAGCGCATGCGCTTGCCTTCGAAGCTGAACGGCTTGGTCACCACGGCCACCGCCAGGATGCCCAGATCCTTCGCCACTTCAGCAACCACCGGTGCGGCGCCGGTGCCGGTGCCGCCGCCCATGCCGGCGGCGATGAACAGCATGTCGGCGCCATCGATCAACTCGGCGATCCGCTCGCGATCTTCCAGCGCTGCTTCACGGCCGACTTCCCATTTGCCGCCGGCGCCGAGACCCTTGGTTGCCGAATTGCCAATCTGCAACTGCACGCTGGCCTTATTACGACGCAGGGCTTGGGCATCGGTATTGATGGTGATGAACTCCACACCGGTCATGCCCCGATTGATCATGTGATCGACCGCGTTACCGCCGCAACCGCCCACGCCGATGACCTTGATCACGGCATCCTGACTTTGCATATCTTCCAGTTCGAAAAGCATTTTCCATCCCTCCTTCAGTGACACAAATACAGCGAAAAAACACCGAGCCCACCCCGGTATTCAAGAAAAACCGCTAAAAATTCTGTTTGAACCATGCCTTCATCCGTTCCAGGATCTGGCTGAAACTGGCGCCCTGAATGCGCGCCGCCTGATCGATTTCATGTTTTTCCAGGCCAGCCAGGAGCAGGCCGACGCTGGTCGCGAAGCGAGGGTTGTGCACCCGCTCCGAGAAGCCGCCGGTGTACTCAGGCAGTCCGATGCGCACTGGCATGTGGAACACCTCTTCGGCCAGTTCGACCATGCCGTGCATCAGGCTGGAGCCGCCGGTGAGCACCAGGCCGGAAGAGATCTGTTCCTCGAAGCCGCTGCGCCGAAGTTCCGCCTGCACCAGGCTGTACAACTCCTCGACGCGGGGTTCGATCACTTCCGACAGCAATTGCTTGGAAAGCATCCTCGGGCCGCGTTCGCCAATGCCGGGCACCTCGATCATTTCCTTCGGGTCGGCCAACTGGCGCAGCGCGATGCCGTGCTGGATCTTCAGGTCTTCCGCTTCCCGCGTCGGGGTGCGCAGGGTCTGCGCGATGTCGTTGGTGATCTGGTCGCCGGCGATCGGAATCACCGCCACGTGCTGGATGGCGCCTCGCGTGAACACCGCGATGTCGGTGGTGCCGCCGCCGATATCGACGATGCAGACGCCGAGATCCTTTTCGTCGTCATTCAGCACGGCATGGCTGGAGGCTAAGGGTTGCAGCACCAGATCGCGCACTTCCAGGCCGCAGCGGCGGACGCATTTAACGATGTTCTGCGCGGCGGAAACCGCGCCGGTAACGATGTGCACCTTCACTTCCAGCCGCACGCCGGACATGCCGAGCGGCTCGCGCACGCCGTCCTGGCCGTCGATGATGAATTCCTGCGGCAACACATGCAGCACCTGCTGATCGGCCGGAATGTTGAGTGCGCGAGCGATGCCGATGACCTGATCGACATCGGCCTGCGACACCTCGCGGTCGCGGATCGGCAGCATGCCGCTCGAGTTCTGCGCCTTGATGTGACTGCCGGCGATGCCGGTATAGACCTGGGTGATCTTGCAGTTGGCCATCAATTCGGCTTCTTCCAGCGCGCGCTGGATCGCCGACACGGTGGCTTCGATGTTCACCACGACGCCTTTTTTCAAGCCGCGCGATGGCGCCTGGCCCATTCCAATGATGTTGATACCGCCCTCAGGCATCGGTTCCGCCACCAGAGCGACAATCTTCGAGGTGCCGATATCGAGGCCGACGATCAGGTCTTTGCTTTCAGTCATTTTTTTCATCTGGGTTCATGCTGCGTTGGCTGGCCGGGTTGCTGGTTTGTGCGGCATCGAATGCTGCGGTTCGCCCGCAAAGCCATTCGGATACCGCATGTCGACACGCTGGATCGGGCCGACCGCCGCCACCGCCTGGGGATAAAAGCGGGTGAAGCGGGCCAGCCGTTCATTCAGTTTCTCGCGGCCGAGTTCGATGCTGATGCCTCCGCTCAGGCGCACCCGCCATGACAGGCGGGCGCTGACCACGATCTGTTCGATCTGCGCATCGATCGGTTGCACCAGCGCGGCGAATTCGCCGTAGCGCCGCGCCAGTTCGTGCTGCATGCCTTCCGGCGCATAGATGCGCGGCAGGCCGGTCCAGGGCTGGACCGGGAAAATCTCGCCATGCGTGTCCAGCGTGGCGCGGTCATTCCAGGCCGCTGCGGCCTGGTGTTCGGTCAGTTCGATCACCAGCCGGCCCGGCCACAGGCGGCGAATCTGAGCCTGACGCACCCAGGGCAGCTTCTCGAAGTCGGCATGTACCTGATGCAGGTTCATCGAGAAAAAGCCGCCGGCTAGCGTGGCCACCAGCTTTTTCGCTTCGATACGCGTGTCTGCGTGGTTGGCACCGAGCACGCTGACCTGGCGGAACGGGAACGCCACCTCCAGCGCCGCGCGGCCGCCGATCCAGAGCGTGAACAGCACGGTCGCCAGCACGACAAGGCCGCTGAGCCGGTTGAGCGCGTCCGGGTTATTCCACATGCCCAGTTCCGTATTGTTTAACCGACATCGCACATCTCCAGAATCCGGACGCACAAATCGGCGAATTCCAGGCCATCGACGCGCGCCGCCATCGGCGCCAGGCTGTGGCTGGTCATCCCGGGAGCAGTATTGGCTTCGAGCAGATAGGGTTCGCCGGCGGCGTCGAGCAGGAAGTCGATGCGCGCCCAGCCGCGACAACCCAGCGCCTGATAACCCTGAACGGCGAGCTGCCGCATCCGCGCTTCGGCGGCATCGCTCAAACCGCTTGGACACAGATAGCGGGTGTCGTCGCGGAAGTATTTCGCCTCGTAGTCGTAGAACTCGGTCGCCGGCACGATGCGGATCGAGGGGAGGGCGCGCGCCGGGTTTTGCGTGCCCTCGCTGCCCAGAATGGCGACGGTAAACTCGCCGCCGGTCATCGCCCGTTCCGCCAGCACCAGGCTGTCGTGCCTGGCAGCTTCCTGATACGCCGCCGGCAGTTCGGCCGCCGTTTTCACCTTGACGATGCCGATGCTCGAACCTTCGCGCGCCGGTTTGACGAACATCGGCAAGCCCAACTGTGCGGCCACGGCGTCGAAATCAGAGTCGGCGGTCAGCATGGCGTAATCGGGAATCGGCAGGCCGAGGGCTTGCCAGACCAGCTTGCTGCGCCATTTGTCCATCGCCAGCGCGGACGCCAGCACGCCGCTGCCAGTGAACGGCAGGTTCATCAGGGTCAACGCGCCTTGCAGCGTGCCATCCTCGCCGCCACGCCCGTGCAATGCGATGAACACGCGGTTGAAGCCTTCGGTTTGCAAATCGGCCAGCGGCCGCTCGGCCGGGTCGAAGGCGTGCGCATCGACGCCACGACTTTGCAAAGCGGCCAGGACCGCTGCGCCGCTGTTGAGCGAAACCGCGCGTTCAGCGGAAGTGCCGCCGAACATCACCGCGACTTTGCCGAATCGGTTCATTGGCGTTCTCCCAGAATCCGAATTTCACGTTGCAACGTGATGCCGAATTTTTCGGCTACCCGTGCTTGCGCCCGGTCGATCAGGGTTTCGATGTCGGTCGCGCTGGCGCCGCCCAGGTTGACGACAAAATTGGCGTGCTTCGGCGAGATTTGCGCGTTGCCGGCCTTTTCGCCCTTCAGACCGCAGGCTTCGATCAGGCGGGCGGCAAAGTCGCCGGGCGGGTTGCGGAACACCGAACCGGCGTTGGGCAGATTGAGCGGCTGGCTGGCGATGCGCTTTTCCAGCAGCTGCTTGATGGCGAGACGGGATTGAGTTCCGTCGCCGCGCGGGAACATGAACCAGGCGCCGACGAACCATTCGTTGCAGGTCGCGGCCAGTTTTTCACTCAGCCGGGCATCCGGCTCGACATGGCGATAGCTGACGCGATATTCCTTCGGCGAACGCCGATTCACATCGCCGCAGCGATTCACTGTCAGC
>JAIFLB010000125.1 GCA_020049245.1 Betaproteobacteria bacterium
GCTTGCTGTAGTGGTAGTCGAAGGTCTCGGCCGACATGTGCGGGACGAGGGCGTCTTTGGCGTAGGGCAGGGCGGGCAGTTGGTGTTCCATGTGGTTTCTCCGGGGTGGGGTGAGAGGGGTGGGGTGAAAAATCAGCGCGCATTTTAAGCGGCGGTATGGGGCCGGGGCAATGGTTGACTGAAATTGTCAGTTATTGCTGACATGCTCATCCGGTATCGGTTTTCAGCGTACTTCAAACTCGACCTGATCAAGTATTTGGCCAACGGCATCGATCAGGCGCAGCTGGTGCTTGCCGCGCGTCAGTGGCCAGGCATCGGTTTCCTGGCGCGATTCATCAATCTGCCAGACAGCGCCTTCGGGGGCGTTGCGGGCGCGGAAATACAGTTGTTGGCGTTGTGGCGGGATGTCCGGGTCGAGCGCCAGGATCATGGCATCGCCGGGATGCAGGATTTCGACCACGCCGCGCGCGGCCTGCCAGGTGTCGCCGGCGGGTTCGGTACCGGGGATGAACCATTCCTGGCGAGGCGGTTCGCCGGCCGGCTGGATGGTTTTGCGGATCAGGCCGGAGGCCGCTTTGGGCGCTTGCAACGTGCTGTTGTGCTTGCCTTCGACCAGATGCAGACGATCCATGATTGCGGCCCAGGCCGGCGCGGCACCGCTGATGCCGGAGACATCATGCATCGGACTGCCGTTGAAATTGCCGACCCAGACGCCGGTGGTGAAGCGGCGTGAGAAACCGACACACCAGTTGTCGCGCAGGTCTTTGCTGGTGCCGGTTTTGACTGCTGTCCAGTAGCGTGTGGCGAGCGGGTTTTCCAGGCCGAAGGTGAGTGCGCGGGCTTGCCGATCGGACAGGATATCGGCGACCAGAAAGCTGGCTTGCGGACTTTGAACCCGCTTGGCGGTTTGTTTTGCCTGGCCTTTTGGCGCAACCGGTGTATAGCGCAGAGGGGTTAAGCGTCCACCATTGGCGAGGCTGCGATAGGCATTCACCAGTTCTTCCAGGCGCACATCCAGACTGCCCAACGCGAGGGAGTAGCCGTAGAAATCGGCGGCTTCGGTGAGGCCGGCGAAACCCAGTTCCTGTAGCCGAGCGGAAAACGGATCCAGGCCGGTCAGCTTGAGCGTTTGCACCGCCGGAATATTGAGTGAACTGGCCAGCGCGTAACGCGCGCTGACCAGGCCACGAAAGGCGTGATCATAGTTTTCCGGGGCATATTGGCCGCCGTTGGTGGCGATCGACAGTGGCGCATCCTCCAGCGGCGAGGCGGCGGTGAGCAGGCGTTTCTCGAATGCCAGGCCATAGAGAAACGGCTTCAGTGTCGAGCCCGCCTGGCGCGGGGCTTGTACGCCGTCGTTTTGCGCCGCGTTGGAGTCGCTGCCGCTCAGACTGACATAGGCGAGCACCGCGCCGCTGGCGTTATCGACCACCAGCGCGGCGGCATCCTGCACGTTGCGCGCAGCGAGATGCCTCAACTGTTGCGCCAGCACGGACTGAACCTGGCGTTGCAGGCTGGCATCGAGCGTGGTCGGAATGGGTAAGCTGCGCGGCGATGCAGGTTGGGGTGTTTTCAACGCGCTGGCGGCGGGACCGGGCGCGAGCCGCTGCGCCAGATGTGGCGCCAGGTTGGCGGCGGGCAGGATCGGATAGCGTCCGCTGAGGACATTGAAGGTGCGCGCATTCAGTTGGTTGCAGTTCTTTTCTTCGGCCAGGATGCAGGCGCGGCGTGCGACATCCTTCGGTTTGGCGTTCGGCGAGCGAATCAGCACCGCCAGAATCAGGGAATCGTCGTCACTCAGGCCGGCCGGGCGTTTGTCGAACAGACCGCGCGAGGCGGCGTCGATGCCGCTGAGTTCGCCCCGGAACGGCGCCAGATTCAGGTAGGCCTCGAGGATTTCGGCCTTGCTCCAGCTTTTTTCCAGTTCCTGCGCTGCCTGCATCTGGCGCCATTTTTCCGCCACGTTGCGGCGTGCGATGCGGGCGCGGTATTTCGCGTCGAGCAGGCCGGCGAGTTGCATGGTCAGGGTGGATGCGCCACGCAGTTTTTCCTTGCGCAGGTTGGCCAGCGTGTTGGTCAAGGCCGCCTTGCCGGCGGCCAGCCAATCGACGCCGGCATGTTCGAAGAAGCGTTGATCCTCGGCCTTCAGCACGCTGGCGATCAGCGCCGGCGAGATGTCGGAAAGTGGCGTCCAGGCGGTGCGGCGGATGCGTGGGTCGATGCGGATTTCCTGCAGCAGTTCACCGTTGCGATCGAGCAGATGCGCTTCCGATGAACGCCAGTTGGCACGCACTTCTTCGAAGCCAGGCAAAACGGTCGGCGTTGATACGGCGTAGGCATTGGAAGCCGGTGCAGGTGCAACCAGAATGGCCAGGCTCAAACCAAATTTCCACGCCAAGCGATAGCGAGTGCGGAAAAGCCAAAATCTGGTCGCTGCTGCTGCGTTCAACACATTACTTTCGCGCTGGTCGCAGGGCCGACGCCTGCGTCGAAGTCGCTGTCAGCAAGGCAGGCCTGTGCGAAGTATTTCACGGCGCCACGTCGAACACGCCATTCGGGGCTTCGCCGAACATTTCCGGTGCGTACATCGCTTCGACCCGGGTCGGCGGCATCTGGAACTGGCCGTCGCTGTTCAGCCGAACTGTGTATTCCAGCTTGAACTGGCCGCGCGGGACATATTCGTAATAGGCGCGATAAGTCTCGAACAAGCGTTCCTGCCAGGCCGGCCAGGCGTCGCCCTGGTTGCTTTCACCCTGGGTCAGCAACGCCGAGCCGCGCTGCGTACCGCCGCTCAGGATGCTGGCACCGGCCGGAACCGGGTCTTCCACCACAACCCAGCCCATGTCGTCGCGCGCATTGATGTTCAGACGCACGCGCAGGACATCGCCACGACTCCATTTGCCGGCCGATTTCTGGTCGATCGGGATGATTTCGCGTTTGACGCTATAACCGCGCTGCACCGGCGCGGTAATTGGCACGGCGGCGAGCGTGGTGACGCTGACGTAAGGTTGTCCCTCGCCTTCGTGTTTCAGTTTCAGCGTGGCGGGCGGGCTTTTCTCACTGGCTTCTGGAGCTGCCAGCGGCAGGAAGGCTGTAGCGCCTTTCGGGAAGGCTTTCCAATCGACCAGGCGGCCGTCCTTGCCGAGCACGACAAAGCTCTTGCCGCTTGGTTTCACCGCTTCGAATTGCTGCTGATAACTGGCCAGCGCCAGCACGCCCCAGGCATTTGCGGTGGTGGTGTTCCAGCGCCCGTCCTTTTGTCGCGCCAGGCTGCCAGTGAGCAACTTCGGCAGGCGTTCCCGCCAGCTTGCTTCCGGCATCAGCACGAGCAGGGCGCGCACGGCGTTGGTGTCGGCCGAGGTCATCATCCACCAGAGATCGTCGCCGGCTTCGTTGCTGAAGTTGATGCGTTTTCCGGTGTAGGTGAAGCGGGCGGCCAGCGCATCCAGCGCGTTGCGCAAATGCGCCTCACGCTGCGCCAGTGTTGGCGTGTTCTGCAGGATGCTGATCCAGTCGATCAACGCGGAAGACGGCCATAGCGTCGGTTCCGGTTTCAGGGTGGAGATCAGCGCGGGGGGCGCTTTGCCATCGCGCGCCAGCGCTTCCAGCGCGGCCAGACGCAGCACCACCGGATTCTCCCAGGCTGAACGACGGGTCTCGAAACGGCCACTCAGGTAGTCGTCCAATGCCCGTTGCATCGAGGTTTTGACAGCCAACGGCAGACTCCAGCCGGCCTGATCGGCGATCGACAACACATAGGCGGTGAGCGCGACACTGCCGCGTCCATCGCCGGGGAAGAAGTTGGCGAGGCCGTTTTCGGCAAGATAGGTCGGCAGGCTGGCGCTCAACTCGGCCCAGCTGGTGTGGTCTTGGGTCGCGACGGCTTTGGAGACTTTCTGTTCCAGGCAGGCGTAAGGGTAGCGCCGCATGTAGTCGCGCAAGCCGGTCTGGCCATCGGCCAGGCTGGCGGACAGGGTGGCGCGCAGCTCGCCACTGCCTGGCAGGCTGCCAGGTGGCAGCGCGACAGGCAGATCGAGGGTCTGATCGAGCCGATACAGGCTGGAGGATTGCACCCGCACCGGCACAGCGGCATGGATGTTCTGCGTCACTTTCAGCACATCGCGGGCGGGTTTGACGCCGCCGGGACCAGCGATTTCCTTCGCGCTCAGCGTCCATTCCAGGTTGCCGGTTGCAGGCAAGGTTTCCGGTATCCGCACCGGCCAGACCAGCTCCCGGCTTTCACCCGCCGCCAGCGTCACGCTGCGTGTCGGCAGGTCTTTCAGGCCCTTGGCTGTGGCTTGGATGTCGATCTTCATGCCGCGATCGCTGCCGTTTCTGACCGTGAAATGGGCTTGCAGGCGGTCGCCTTCGCGCACCACGGGCGACAGGCCGGAGATCAGTTGCAAGTCCTGGCTGCTGCGGATGGCGGTCTTGCCGCTGCCGAAACGGTTCTCCGAGGCCGCAATGGCGACAATGCGGAACGAGGTCAGGCTGTCGTTGAGCGGGATCTCGACGCTGGCTTCGCCGTTTGAGTCGAGGCTGACACGGGCTTGCCAGAACAGCAGCGTGTCGAACAATTCGCGTGTTGGCATTTTGCCGCCGCCGCCGCCGGCGGGCAGCGCTTTCTTGCCGAAGTGGCGTTTGCCGGTGATCTGCATCTGCGCGGTAAAGGTCTGCATGCTGTAGCCGCGTTCGGCCAGCATCGCTTCGAGCAGGTTCCAGCTGTTGTTGGGTGCGAGTTCGAGCAGGCCTTCATCCACCGCCGCCAGGGTGACTTCAGTGCCGATCGGCGGCAACGCGCCTTCCGGCGTGCGCACCTTGACGCGGGCTTTGGCTTTTTCGCGAATCTGGTACTGGCTGCGATCGGTTTTGACTTCAACTTCCAGCCGATTCGCGCGTTGGCCGACTTCAATGCCGGCGATGCCGAGTTTAAAACTCGGGCGGCCAAGATCGACCAATGCGGTCGGTTTGACTTCGTCATTGCGGCCGCGCACGACCAGCGCCGAGACGAATACGTTCGGTGCCCAGATGGCTTTTACCGGGATTTCGATCACTGGCGATTTGCCGGACAACTCGACGACGCGGGCGTCGAGCACGCCCTCGCGCTCGACGCTGACCAGCGCGCTCGCCGTTCGATATGGCATTCGTACCTGGAAGCGGGCGGTTTCGCCGGGTTCATAGCGTTTCTTTTCCGGAATCAGGTCGATCCGGTCATGGTTGGCCTGATCAAAGCCCCAATCATCCGGCCCGGTGACCCAGAAGCTGTGTTGCGTCGTCGCGGCGCGGTTGGCGCTGTCGAGTGCGCGCGCGCTGACCAGGATTTCGCCGCTGGCCTCAATTCGCGCTTCGCAACTGAACTTGCCCTTGGCATCGGTCTTGCCGTTGCAGGCAGCAGCAATCGGGGTCTCACGCGTTTCTTCGTTGTAGCCATAGAAGCCGCCGGCGAGCCGGACGCGATGGCTGAAGGTCTGGCGCAGCTTGAGACTGGCTTCAACCGGCACTTCCCCTGCAGGCTTGCCGGCGAGATTGACGGCCTGGAATTCGAGGCGATGGGTCTGCCGTAGATTCTTGTCACGCTCCTGCCCGGCTCGTGTCCATTGCGCGTTCCTCATGCCCAGCACGACGTTGGCCGGCCACCAGGTTGTGGTGCGGCTGACAGTCTGGATTTCGCCGTTTGGATCGGCGTATTCCATTTCCACGCGCAGCTTGTGCGGCGTGTTCAGGAGCGGCAACTCGCCGATGCGGCCGCGGCCGGTGCCGTTGGCGTCGAGCTTGAGCTGGCTGCCTGGCAACGTCACCAGATCGCTTTCCTCGCTGCCGTTATCCTGCTCGCCCCGGAGCGCGAAGTCGTATTCCTTGAAATCGGCAAAATCGACCCGGTAGTGCGGTTCCAGTTGCGCGCGCAGTTTGACTGGCAGGTTCTTGGCGCCGCCGCCGTTCAGGTATCGCACGCTGAGATCCAGATCGGCATGTCGGGCGGCGACCCATTCCTGCGCCGCTGGATCGATATCGGCGCGCATCAGCGGAACCCGGAAATCGCCGACGCTGAAGGCGCCGGAATCGATGCCTTCCAGATATTCAAGCTGCTGCGCCGGGCTGTCCGGCGACACCGCCTGGTTCAGCAGGCGCAGGCTGTAGTCACCGCGTTTGGCGCCGGCGGGCAGTTTCCAGTCGGTGGTGGCGGCGCCGTTGTGCCAGCTCAGCGGCAGAAACCAGCGCTGGTTGCTGCCGCTGTGCTCGATTTGCAAAGTGGGCGGCAGTTTCGCCGCATGGCTCAAACCAATTTCACGCTTTTCGCGCACGATGTGCTTCATGTGCACGCTTTCGCCGGGACGGAACAGGGTGCGGTCGAGCAGGCTGTGGGCGACGCGAGTCTCTTTGTTCCAGTCCGAGGGCAAGCCGAAGCGCCAGGTTTCTATGCCCTCGTTCCAGTCCGACTGGGCAAAACTGAGGTCGTCGTCCTTGCGCGCGCTGACATACAGCGGGCAGTCGTATTCGCTGGCGCGGGGGTCGGGCAGGTTCTTCGGCAACAAGGCCATGCCCTGTTTGTCGGTACTCGATTCGGCAAACAGGCGGCCACGGCAATCCCGCACCGCGATGCGGGCGCCGGCGACCGGGGTGCCAAGATCGAGTCGGGTCACCCAGGCCAGCGACGAGGCCGGCCCCCATTTGAAATGCACCGCGAGATTGGTGACCAGCGCGCTGCTGCGCACGTACATCGGCTGCTTGTCACCCAGCAAAGCCTTGCCCAGACGCTGGCTTTCCGCTTCGAGCACATAAAAGCCGGGTTTCTCCAGCGGCAGGCCAACCACCTCGAACGCCTGCGCCCCATTCGGCTTTGGCAGCGTTCGTTCGACCAGTCTGGGCGATTTTTCCGGCAGTAGTCGCAAACGGCGCGGGTCGGGTTGCTGTGCAACATCCGGCACGTAGGGCGGGTTGTCGAACTGCTGCAGCCGTTTTTGCCAATCCAGGATGTCGGCATCGTCGCTGAGGCGGATCCAGCGCACCTTGGCGGCGGTGCCATTGGCTTGGTCAGGTTCCAGGTTGCGCAGTGTGATCGGCAACAGGCCGCCGGCAACACGTTCGATGATGCCGAACTTGCCGGCAAACTTGATCAGCGGCGGCAGGTCGCCGATCTTGAATTGCAGCGGGAAGCGCGCCGCGTTGACCAGATCGCGGCCCTTGTCATCCCGGAACTGCTTCGGCAAGGACAGGCTCAGGCTGGCATTGGCGGGGAAGGGGCCGGGGAATTCGATGCTGTCAGCCATTGCCTCGGGGTGTTCGGTTTTCTGTTGCCGATAAGTTTTGCCTTTTGGTTTGCTGGAACTGTCTTTCAACGTCACCTGATCGAGCAGTTCACGCGCCACCGGGGCAGTAAAGTCGAGCCGAATCGGTGTCAGCGGGATGCAGCCGGATTTCGCGTTGTCACGTTGGCAGCGCAGGTGGGCGGCGAAATGGTCGCGTACCTTGTATTCAAGCCGCTGGTCAGCCGGGTTGCTCTGGCCGGAAGGCGTGGCGATGCCGGCACCCCAGACCAGCGTAAGTTGGGCGTTCGCCGGCAGCGTGCGTTGGCAGCGCACGACTTCGATCTGGGGATCCTTCAGCGCGTCTTGCTCATCGAGCCCCGCGCCGAGTTCATACAGTCGATCCTTCATCTGCCGCAAGATGCGCTGCCGCTCGACGCCCTGAAGGCGCAGCAGCGGAATTTGTTCATGAATGCCCTGGGCCTCACAACGTCCATGCGCGGCCATGCTGTCTGCCTGGGCGGCGCCATTCAGCCGCAAGATGAAAACCTGGTCTTCATCGAGTGTCGAACCGGGGCCGGGCAGGCTGGCCTGGATGCGTGGACCGGCGACGGCAAAGGAATAGGGCGTGACGGCGTCGATAGCTTCGCCGGCCAGCGTGGTCAAGCCGGGCTTCAGTGTGAAATGGCAGGTCGTTCCGGCCTGTGGCGTTGACGCCAGATCGTAGACCCAGGTGCGGTCATCGCTCCAGTAGCCATTGCCGGCAACACCGCACTGAATGACAAACGGCGCCGCAGCGTCACTCTGGCCGAGCGCGGCCATCGGCGCTGAAAAGCGGGCTTGCGCCTGGCGAATATCGAGCTGTTCGCCCTGTGGACTGAACCGTTCGACATTGGCCGCACTCGCAGGCGCGGCAAGCCATGACACGGCAAGCAGTGTGATCAGCTGGATGATATGGCGACGCATGATTTCTCCCCTTCGACGAATCGCCATTTTGCATCCAGTCGGCTTCTGTCCGCGATGCAATCCCACGAAGTCAGCACGCGAAGTATGTCCACGAAGTAAGTCCACGAAGTAAGTCCTTATCGCGGGTGATGGAATAATTGTTGACCAAAAGGGTCAACTATAGCTACAGTTCGGCCATCTGCTTTTTTGACATTTTTTGCAACGAGAGGACTCATCATGGAACTTGAAATCAACGGTCGCACCATCGAAACCGATCCCGAAGGCTATCTGGTCAATCTGGAAGACTGGTCAGAAGATGTCGCAATCTACCTGGCCAGCCAGGACAAGCTGGAACTGGGCGAAAACCACTGGAAGATCATCAACTACATGCGCGGTTACTTCCATGAATACGGTACCGCGCCGAATCTGCGCTTCCTGCAGAAAGGCCTGAAGGAAGAGTTCGGCGACGAGTGGGGCGAGAAGAAGTTTCTCTTCGACATCTTCCCGTTTGGACCCGCCAAGCAAGCCGGCCGTTACGCCGGTACGCCGAAACCGACCGGTTGCGTTTAATCCGGTCCGCAAACGACTAGAATCGCCCCGCCCGGGAATTGCCGGAGCGGGGCTTTTTTGATTGGACTGTCATGTTTCGTTTGTTTTTTCTGCTGGTCTTGACGTTGTTGCAAGGCCAGGCAAACGCTTTTCCCTGGTATGCCCAAGGCGACAATATTCGAGGCGCCGAACTGATGGCACCGGAAGAGCGCAAGGCTTATGTGACGCGCCTGCAGAGCATGAAGACCTTTGATGAATGCAAGGCTTACATGCAAGAGCATTATCTCGAGATCGACAAACGGGCCAAGGCGCGCAACGCGGTGTTGCCGCCCGTCAAGGGCG
Organism: Betaproteobacteria bacterium; assembly: GCA_020049245.1. GTDB lineage: Bacteria > Pseudomonadota > Gammaproteobacteria > Burkholderiales > Thiobacillaceae > PFJX01. Next base: position 9,081 of record JAIFLB010000125.1, read on the forward strand.
ACCCCTGCGAAGTGATCAAGAAGATGGGGCGGATTCGTTGAGCCGCTGTTGAAGCTTTTCTTGCGCCTGTATTCATTGTGTTGCCGCCAGATATCCTGATCATCGGCGCCGGCGCGGTCGGCCTGGCTTCCGCGCTTGAGCTGACGCGGCGCGGCGCGCGCGTGACATTGCTTGATCGCGGTCGCAGCGGCGCTGAGTCGACCTGGGCCGGAGGCGGCATTCTGTCGCCCCTGTTGCCGTGGAATTACAGCCCTGCGGTCAATGCGTTATCGGAATACTCACGCCAACTTTTCCCCGAATGGTGCGCCCGTCAGGAGAAGTTGGCCGGACTTGACGCCGAGTATCAGGTCAGCGGCATGCTGGTGTTGCCCCCGTTTGCCGAAACCGATGCCTTTGCCTGGTGCAAGCGAAATGGCTGGCGCTGTGAATTGCGTGACAGCGCTGTGTTTTTGCCCGCCATCGAGACACAGACGGCGCTCTGGTTGCCGGATGTGGCCCAGGCCAGAAACCCGCGTCTGGCGCAAGTTTTGCGCGCGGCGGCGTTGGCGGCGGGAGTCAACATCGTCGAAATGGCGGCGGTCACGCGGTTGTCGGTTTCTGATGGACGCATTCACGGTGTTCAGACCACACAGGGCGATTTCACCGCTGCCGCCGTGGTGGTTGCTGCGGGCGCCTGGAGTGGTGGATTGCCCGGCATCGATGCGCTGTCTGAACGGGTGTTCCCGGTTCGCGGGCAAATGTTGCTGTTCAAATTGCCGCCCGAATTACTGTCTGAATCATTGCCGACGATCGTACTGCACAATGGGAAATACCTGATCCCGCGCCGAGATGGCCACGTGCTGGCCGGCAGCACACTGGAAGCGGCAGGCTTTGATAAATCAACGACAGACGCAGCCCGGCTTGAATTGCTGGCCTTTGCCGGCGGTATTCTGCCAACCCTGACGGAACAGGTTCTGATACAGCAGTGGAGCGGATTGCGGCCGGGTTCGCCGGACAACTTGCCACTGATTTCGCCGCATCCGGAGTACACCAATCTCTATTTCAACTGTGGCCATTTCCGTTATGGCGTCACCATGGCGCCGGGTTCCGCGATGGTGCTGGCGGATCTGGTTGAAGGTAAATCACCCGCGATATCGGCTGCCCCCTACGCCTTTCCCGGGTGCATGGCCGCGACGGGGGAGATTAATAAGCCGCAGCTGACATTAGACTGAGGGATATCTGTCTGTGTGCTTGAAACATGCAGTTTTTTAAGGTTTCATTCGCTCGCCTGTTGCAATGACAGCGGGTGCGAAGTTGGCTTTAATGGTTTATGAATGACATATAACAAACGGCATACAACGACTATCAGGACGAGGTTTTAAATGAAATACAAAAGAGGTTTTACCGTCATTGAACTGGTGGTGGCCATCACCATCGTTTTACTGCTGGTTGCAGTCGCGATCGCGTCATTTAACGATCACATGACGCGAAAGTACCGGGCCGAAGCGCGCAAGGCATTGATTGAAAACGCGGAGTGGCTGCAATTGCAGCATCCCAAGAGCGGCACCTACCTGGTTAAGTTGCCGATTCCCCAAACGCCAAATGATGGCGATGCCCGCTATCGCATTGAACTGGTTTCCAGCCCGTTCACAGCGACAGATCCCAAGGTTCAGTTTTCAGCTTCTTCGGTCGCTGCCTTCACGCTCCGCGCGGTGCCGCTAAGCGGCGATAGCTGCGGCAGTCTGTTGCTTGATTCCACCGGGCGCACCGGCGTTTCGGGTGAGGATGCGCTGGTGGCCGATTGCTGGCATTAGTGTCCAGGGATGTGCACAGGCCTGCCGGCTTGGATAGGCAAACAAGCGCGGGCATACATGACGGAAAACCCGTTGGAGAATGCGCACCTTGGTGAATGTGCTTCCGCTGCAAACGTTGCCGGTCTTGCGGCAGCTTTCGCATGACCAGTTTTTCTCCGGCGAAGTCATCGCGCAGCGTCTGAATTGCTCACGTGGCACCGTTCACAACGCGATTCGCGCCGCGCAGGATGCCGGTTTCAGCGTGCATGCCGTGCACGGTCGAGGTTATCGCCTGACCGCGCCAGTCAGTTGGCTGGATGCGGATCGCCTGCATCATGAGTTTGATCAGCGTGGCATCCAACTTAAGTATGTAGACCAGATCCCTTCGACCAATGCGTGGATGCTCGACTGGGCCGCGCGAGATCCGCCTGAGCGCGCAGCGCATCGGGCGTTGGTCTGCGCGGAATGGCAAAGCAAGGGGCGTGGCCGGCGCGGTCGCGACTGGCACACCGATCTCGGCGGTGGTCTGATGTTTTCCTTTCTATGGCGCTCAACGCGTCCCGCCGCCCAGCTTTCCGGGCTTTCGTTGGCGGTGGGTGTCGCATTGGTCGAAGGCTTGCGTGAGTTCGGACTGGCCGGGGCACAGGTCAAATGGCCGAACGATATTCAGATTGCCGGCGCCAAACTGGCGGGCGTATTGATTGAGTTGGCCAGCGACAAACTGGCCAGCGACGTGCTGGCGCCCAGTACTGCGGTGATCGGGGTCGGCATCAATGTGTCGGGCGGCGAGGCACTCAGCCAACGCGTCGGCCAGCCGGTGACCGATCTGTCCGCGCACTTGTCTTCACCCCTCGGATACGTAGATCGCAATGATCTGCTGTTGCGGCTGGTTTCAACGCTGGATGCGGCGTTGACACTTTTCGAGCGGGAGGGGTTTGCCTCGTTTCATGCCGCATGGCATGCCTGCCATGCGCACCAGGCGCGGCCGGTTTCCTTGCAGATCGGGCAGGGCGAGTTGATCACCGGTGTCGCGTTGGGTGTCGATGCGCAAGGTGCGTTGCAGGTCGAAACCGCCAACGGCGTCCAGACTTTTCATTCCGGTGAAGTCAGCCTGCGAGCCGTTTCGCCATGATGCTGTTGGTGGATGCCGGCAACACGCGTATCAAGTGGCGCATCGTTGAGGGGCATCAGCTTATCGCCGCTGGCGTTGTTTTAACGTCTGATTGGGCTGAATTGAACGCCGCCTGGCAACCGTTCAGGCTGGCGCAAGCTGTGCTGAGTTGTGTTGCGGATGCCAGTGTGCAGGCTGGCCTGGCCGCGCTGCTACAGCAGCGCGGCGTTGCGGCGCATTGGTTGCGGGCGGAGCGTGAACGGCATGGTGTGTTGAACAATTACACGGCGCCGGAAAAACTTGGCGCTGACCGCTACGCCGGGCTGATTGCCGTCGCCCGCCTGAAGCTGGGTGACTGTGTAGTGGCCAGTGTGGGCACCGCGACGACGGTAGATCAACTGGATCGAAACGCGGTGTTTTTGGGCGGCATCATCCTGCCCGGCCCGGATATGATGCGGGCGGCATTGTTGCGTGGCACCGGCCAGATCGAAACCCGCATGCAATCCGAACCTGACCACATGCAGGCAGAACTGAATTTGACGTCGCCTCCACGCGATACGGCCGCTGCGGTAGAAACCGGCATTGTGTTGGCTCAGGTTGGCGCGATTGATGCGATGTGTCAAAACATGTGTCCGGCCATGGCATCCAGCATGAATGCAACGCCCATGCTGATTTTGACCGGTGGCGCCAGAGCCCAGGTACGCGCCGGACTGAGGCGTGAACTTATCGAAATTGAAGATCTGGTGCTGGATGGTCTGGCCTGGATCGGACAGGAGCTGAATTGCGCAAACTGATCGGACTGCTGCTGGCTTTGAATCTTGGGATGTTGGTGGTTGGCCTGGCTTGGCAATTCGCTGCGCGTGAGGCGCCGCAGCCGGTGGTGTTCAACGCCGAAAAAATCCGCCTGCTTGACCTGCCGCCATCGCCGCAACCCGATGAAGCTAATGCCGTTGCCGATGCGGTCATTCAAACACCGGCGGTTGTCGCTCCCGAGGAGAAGGCTCAGGAACCAACGCCGATCGCAAATCTGCGCTGTTTTTCTTGGGAAAAGCTCGACGCGGCCGGATGGCGTGCGGTCGAAGCCTATCTGAAGCAAATTGGTATCAAGCCCGGCGCTTATTCGATTGATCTGGAAAAAAAGCTGGGCTGGTGGGTATTTTTGCCGCCGCTGGCGGACGCGGAGGCAGGGCAAGCGCGAATGGATCAAATTATCCAGCTGGGGATCAAGGACTACGCTCAGGTACGCAGCGGACCAATGCGTAGCGCACTTTCGTTGGGGGCATTTTCCAAATCGGCGCAAGCGCGTGAACACGCTGCATTCCTGACCGCCAAGGGGCTCAAGGACATCGAATTCGGACCGCGTCTGGAATCCGGCGTGGCCAGGTTGAATTTTTTGAGTTCAATTTCTGATGCCGAATTGGAAAACATGGCAGCGCAACTGAAAGCCGGTTGGCCAAATGGGTTGCAGCCAGCCACTTGTGCTTTGCCCTGAACTTCCCCGGTTAATTCTCCCCGCACAGCGATGCCGGGTCGCACAAGCGGCCGCGCAGCCAATCTGCTGAAAGCGGCAACAGCAGGTCGTCGAACTCACCCTCAGGTCGATCCGAGGCGCGTGGCGGATGCATGATGAAACGCGCATCCGAATTGATGTTTTCCAATTCATCCGACGAGGTCGGCCTCAGGTTGTCGCCGCCATTGGTATTTTTCGCGCCAAAGCCATTGCGGCCATGCGAAATGATGATGGCGGCAGCGGACGTTGGGCTGTTGCAAGCCCGGTTCGGGCAGACTTGAAGTTCTGCCACCGCCTCGGCCAGTGGCGTGCCGGCGACGCTCCAGTCTGCCGCGACCGCGTAGCTCAGGTGATTGCCCCAGGCATCGGCCTTCGTCAGGCCAAGTGTTTTCCAGGGCAGATTGCCGCTGAGGGCGGCGCACGCGCCATCGGCTAGCCGATCCTCGAGGCCATCATTGGCCTGCGTGGCATGCCCTTCGCGTAAGTCTGGGCAGGGCAGCGGTCCTGCTTGTCCGGCCTGGCGCAAGGCGAAGCCGACTAGCGCGATGCGGGCCGATTCCAGCGTGCGGCGGCTTTCCGTGGTTTGATGTTCAACCACCTGCTGTCCAAGCGGGGTCAGAACGCCGCCCAGCAGCAGCGTGATGATGAACAGGACAATCGCCAGTTCGATCAGCGTGAAGCCGTCGGCAGCGTGGACGGCAATCCGGAAGCGGGTATCCGGTCGCGAAGTGGTTTCAGTCCGCATTGGGTGTCAACGTCCACCAGTTCAGGTGGCAGGTGGCCTGGCCGCTGTCACCTTGGCTTGTATCTTGCCCTTCCAGCATGAGGCTACAGCTTTCGACAGTGAAACGGCCCGGCGCGGTGGCGCGCAGTTGCGCAATCAGCCTGCTCAGGCTGGCCGGGTTGAGCGGCGTTGCGGAAAAAGACATTCTGCTGAGCTTCAGGTTGGGCGCCAGCGGACTTTGAGTTTGGGGCGAGAGATGCCAGCTGAGGCTGTTCAGATTCAGCAGGGTTCGGGTTTCACTCAGGGCGGTGATCCAGCCGGCGCGATCTTCGGCGCCGATGAAGCCGCTGACGCGGATGCGCTCGTGCAAGGCGGCCTCGGCCTGGTCCTGAATCAGCCGCGTCGGCGCTTCACGCACGTTGCGGGCGGCTTCGGCGGCAACAGTCTCTTCGTGGATCAAGCGATTCGCCGCAGCTAGCCGAGCTTGCAGACTGTAGTGAAACACGAGGCTGCCGATCAGCAAGGAGGCGATCAGCAGCGTGATTGGTAGCCGAAGTTTAGGGTTCAGTATCCTCATGGTGTCGCCCCTTTGATTTCAATCTGGAAGCGGGCGCTGACCTGGCTATGGCCGAATTCACCTTCCAGTTCACTGGCGACGGAAGTATCCAACGGCCAGCGTTTCACGCTGACCGAGTGGCCGGGGAATGCGGCCTGAAGTTGGGTGACCAGTGCTTCAACCCGCTGGTGGGCGGCACGGAAATTATTGTCGAACGGCAATATCTCGCCCGTGAGCCGGATGAGTGGTGCGGCTTGGTTATCAGGGCTGTTGTCCAGGTTTTGTTGGGAATAGGTTGACCCGTCGAGGCGCTGAATCCGCAGATTGCCGATCTGATTGCTGATGTTGAGCACACGTTCAAACAAGGCGGCGGGTTCCTGCTCCAGTGCATTGATTCTGTGCCAGGCCTCGACGATTTCCCGGCGTTGATTCAGCTTGCTGGCGCCGCCGGCGTTGTGCAGAAAAAGGGATTCCCGCTCACGGTTGGCCTGGCTTGCGGCGCGCGCTTGATCAGCCGCATTGTCAAGTCGCCAGCAATCCAGCCAGAGCAGCAGCGAAATCAGCATGATCAGCGAGATCCAGGCGCTGGCGATGAACATCAAGCCACGTTTCATCCAGTGCAGCCGGGTAATGCCATGCTGCTCGCGGGTCATCAGGTTGGCGCTCTGTGGGGCGTCCGGCAGCAGTTTCAGATACAGCGCATCGGCGGACTCCGCCAGCAGGGTGGGTGGCAGATTCAGCGTGTCCAGCAGTTGACCGCGCAGGATGCTTTCACATTGGAAGCCAGCCGATTCTGGCAACAGCGCGTGCAGCTGCGCCAGCGTATTGAGCGGGTCGAGCAGTAGCGTGCGAAGCGGCGCCGAGCGCGCCAGCAGTCGTTGACCGAGCAGCGATTGGCGGGTGCGCTCGATTTCTTCGGCATAGCCTTCGAGTGGGTTCTGATGTTGGTTGCTATCCACCGGCGCCAGACGTGAAAAGCGCAATTCGCCCTCTTCCAGATAGGTCAGGCGCAAGCCGCCGGTTTGTTCGGACACCAGCAACAAACGCCCTTTGCCGAGGCGGAATTGTTTTGCCAGCGGGATGGCCAGTGCCGGCAACAACCAGATGCCGGCCAGATGAGCGGCGCGCACATGCATGATGTCGAGCCAGGGGCGCACGATTTCGGCATTGGTCAGGCCCATCATCAGATAACGCTCTTGTCGGCGTTCCTTCAATTGGCCTTGCAATACCGGGTCGGATAATGACTTCTGCCGCAATGCGGCGCGATAGGCGGAATGGTGGATCAGCTGGCGCAGTCGGCGATCGGTCATTTCGCGCCGATCAGCGCCGTGCACGCGCGGCAGGATGTCTTGCCGGTAAACCTCATCCACCGTATCGACGGCAATCGCCACCGGTTTCCCAGCGTGCTTCAGCAACAGGGCGTTGAACGCCTCCCAGCCTTCCTCGTGGCTGGGCAGGGCATGCACTTCTCGCAGCGTACCTTGGTGATACAAGGCGAAACTGGCGCCGGCAGCCGACAGGTAAAGCAGGATACGGTCATTCAATGTGAACGCCTTGACGATCATAACGGCAGTTCTCCGATGATCTGGTAGATCGGCAGGAATACCGCCAGCATCAGCACCGCCAGCAGCAGACCGAGCAGGGTGGCGAGTCCGGGCTCGAGCAGGGTTAATGCGCGGGCGATGGTTTCCCGCGAGTCGCGCTCGAAGAACCAGGCGACATTCTCGAAGGCTTCAGAGAGCGCGCCATTCGCCTCGCCGGTGTGCACCATGCGCAGCACCATAGGCGGCAACAGATTCTGTTGCCGCAAGCTGTTGGCGACGCCTTCACCAGCGGCGATTTGTTGCGCCGATGCAATCAACTTGAGTTGGATGACACGATTACCGGCGCTGTCGGCACAGGCTTGCAGCGCATCGAGCAGGCCGACGCCGGATTGCAGCAGCAGCGCAAGCAAGCCGCTGACGCGGGCCAGGATGTGTTTGCGCAAGGTCGGGCCGAAGATCGGCAGCCGCAGCCAGATGGCGTCCGTCCACTTGGCGAGTGCGGCGGAATGACGCCAGGCGATGAAGCCGATACCACCAAGCAAGAGCAACGGCGGCAGCAGCCAGATCAGATTGGCACGCACCAGCTCGGAGAGTTGAATCAACAGGCGGGTCGAGAACGGCATCGGCATGTTCAGGCTGTTGACCAGGATGGCCAGTTTCGGCGTCAGGTAAAACAGCAGTACGCCAGCGGCGGCGAGCACCGCACCGGCGGCCAGGCTGGGGTAGATCAGGCGGCGGGTGAATTCGGTCTGCAGCTCATCCTGTTGTTTGAGACGGGCTTCCAGTCGGGCAAAGACAATTTCCATCTGGTCGCTGGTTTCGGCGGCGCGAATGAGCGCGACGAAGACGCGGTCAAAGACATCGGGGTGGCTGGCCAGCGCTTCGGAGAGCAGTTTGCCACCTTCCAAATCATCTGCCAGCAGCGCCAGCAGATCGCGAAAGCGTGAGTTTTCTGTGCTCGCGATCAGGTCTTTCAGGCCATCCAGAAGTGGTGCGTTGGCGCGCGCGATTTGTTGCATGTGAAAGCAAAAGCTGATCAGGTCGCGTCGTGTCGCATGCCAGGTTGAGAACAGACCGCGCCGGTTGGCCGCGCGCGCACGGATCAGGGTCAACCCCATACGGCGCAAGCGCAGGTCAAGGTCGATATCGTTGATCGCGTTGAGTTCGCCCTGGATGCGATCTCCTTCGACATCAGCGGCTCGGTAGCGGAAGCGGGGCATCGGATTTTCGGCGGCGGATTCAGAGCCAGTTCACGGCTGGTTCAAAATCTGTTCAAAGCCGGTTCAAAGCCGTTTCAAAGCCGGACTAAAGCCGGGACAAGTTGACGACCCGGCTCAGTTCATCGAGCGAGGTGTCGCCGTTGCGGACGCGTTCGAGTCCGTCCTCGGCCAGATTGCGCCAACCGCGCTGTCCGGCCAGTAACGCCAATTCTCGCGGCGAGGCGCCGCGCAGGACAGCTTCATCCAGGGTCGCGTCCATCAGCAGCAATTCCATCAGTGGCAGGCGGCCGCGATAGCCTTTGTAGGCGCATTGGGCGCAGCCCTTGGCGCGATAAATGATATCCGGCGCCTGGTTGTCGAGCAGGCGGCGCTCGACATCAGTCGGGCTGTGCGCCTGCTTGCATTGCGGACACAAGCGGCGCACCAGGCGTTGCGCTACCACGGCGACGATATTGCCAGCGATGATCGCCGGCCGGATACCCATGTCTTCGAGGCGGGGAAACACGCCGAGGGCGGAGTGCGTGTGCAGCGTGGTGAACACCAGATGCCCGGTCATGGCGGCGCGGAATGCCATTTCTGCGGCATCCTTGTCGCGCACTTCGCCGACTAGCACGATGTCCGGGTCTTGTCGCATGATGGCGCGCACGCCGCCGGCGAAATCGACTTTCGACAGTTCGGTGAGCGAGGTCTGACGGATCAGTGGTTGCGGATATTCGACCGGGTCTTCCAGGGTCATGATGTTGACCTCTTCCCGGTTCAGATGCGCCAGCAGCGAATACAGCGTGGTGGTTTTGCCGGAACCGGTCGGGCCGGTGACGATGACCAGGCCTTCCGGGCGTCCTATCGC